>CAJXGR010000294.1 GCA_913053665.1 uncultured Spirochaetia bacterium | reverse complement strand
GCTCTCAAAAGCTTAAGTACCATATCCAGACATCCGGTCGCTCCCTTCATGCCCAGGAAATCGACTTCAATGACATCCGTACAACCCTCCAGGCCCTCTATGCCATCTACGACAATTGTAACTCTTTGCATACCAATGCTTACAATGAGGCCATCACCACGCCGAGCGAATCTTCGGTGAGAAGAGCCATTGCGATTCAAATGATTATCAATAAGGAATTAGGAGAAGCCAAAAACCAGAATCCCCTTCAGGGCTCATTTATCATGGAGGAGCTAACTTATCTTGTGGAAAAAGCTGTCCTATCTGAGTTTGATAGACTGTCTGATCGTGGAGGAGTGTTGGGAGCCATGGAAACTGGGTATCAACGAGGTAAGATACAGGATGAGTCACTCCATTACGAAAGGCTAAAGGAAAATGGAGACCTCCCCATTATGGGGGTCAACACGTTTTTGTCATCAAAAGGCTCCCCTACTATCATGCCCAATCAGGTGATTCGTTCTACTGAAGAGGAAAAAAACAATCAGATCACCACCATCCAAAGGCTCCAAGCGAGAAATCAAAAAGCATCTGATGAGTCCATCAAAAAGTTAAAACAACGCGTTCAGAACAATGGGAATATATTTGAATCCTTGATGGAGGCAACAAAATACTCCTCTCTGGGACAAATCACACAAGCTTTATATGGAGTGGGGGGGAAATATCGTCGCAATCTCTAAGAACGTTTCGTCTGGATAATAGTATCGTTACCAGGAGAATTGTCTTTCCTATTGATGACTTTTTCGATATATTTATCTCAATTTACTGAAATTACCTTCTAATCAACGAGTCCACATGCCAAAAAGAAATGATCTTAAGAAGATTCTTATTATAGGAGCCGGCCCCATTGTGATTGGACAGGGCTGTGAGTTTGACTATTCGGGATCGCAAGCCTGTAAATCCTTAAAGGAAGAGGGTTATCAGGTTGTCCTTATCAACTCCAATCCAGCCACCATCATGACAGACCCTAATATGGCGGATGCCACTTATATTGAACCCATCACCCCGGAGATCATTGAACTGATCATTAAAAAGGAAAGACCTGATGCCATTCTACCCACTCTGGGAGGGCAAACGGGTCTTAATAATGCTGTCATATTGGCTAAGACAGGGGTTTTAGACCGCTACAATGTTGAGATGATAGGTGTCAATCTAAGTTCCATAGAAAAAGCTGAAGATCGTTATCTATTCAAGGAAGCGATGAAGAGTATTGGCCTTTCCGTCCCTAAAAGCATTATTGCCACAGACATGGCCCAATCCATGAAGGCGGCCAGTGATATTGGCTATCCCATTGTCATACGCCCATCTTTTACATTGGGAGGGAGTGGTGGAAGCATAGCCTATAATCAAGAAGAGTTTGAAAAGATGGCTCGAAACGGACTTGATCAGAGTCCTATTTCGGAAATCCTTCTGGAGGAGTCAGTCCTTGGATGGAAGGAGTATGAGCTTGAACTCATGCGGGATCATAAGGATAACGTTGTGATCATCTGTTCCATAGAGAACTTTGACCCCATGGGCATCCACACCGGAGACAGTATCACTGTAGCTCCTCAGCAAACCCTCTCTGACAAGGAATATCAAAGGCTTAGGGATTATAGTATTCGTATCATACGGGAAATTGGGGTGGATACGGGGGGATCCAACATCCAATTTGCTGTGAACCCTGAAGATGGCCGTGTGATCGTCATCGAAATGAACCCCAGAGTTTCTCGATCCAGCGCCCTGGCCTCGAAAGCAACAGGTTTTCCTATTGCCAAGATAGCCGCTAAATTAGCTGTGGGCTATACATTGGATGAAATCCCGAACGATATAACCCATAAAACAAAAGCTTCTTTTGAGCCTACCCTGGACTACTGTGTGATCAAGATACCCCGATGGGCCTTTGAGAAGTTCCCAAAAGCAGATCCCACCTTGTCTATTCAAATGAAGTCGGTGGGTGAGGTTATGGCCATTGGCAGGACGTTTAAGGAGAGTCTCCAAAAAGGTTTGCGTTCCCTGGAAATCGGTAAGCCTGGATTCGTCAATGAACTGCACTCTGTTATGGATGAGATCGATGACTCCAAACGAGAACGCCTAAAGGAAGAGCTTATCCCTAAACTGAGATTCGCTGATCCGAAAAGGATATTTTACATTAAGGACGCTTTGGATGTTGGTCTGGACATAGACAGCATTCATAAATACACTCAAATCGACCGTTGGTTCTTATATCAACTGAAAGACCTAACTGACTTTGAAAAAGAATTACTAAGCCCCCTATCAGAGATGGATTACGACCTTTTGTTTAAAGCAAAGCGAATGGGATTCTCGGATCAGCAGATTGCCATACTCTCTAAATCTGATGAACAGACAGTTAGGGAATATCGCAAGTCTTTAAACATCCTTCCAACCTACAAACTGGTGGATACCTGTGCCGCCGAGTTCAAATCCTACACACCCTACCACTACTCAACCTATGAAGAAGAAGATGAGACCTTTCCAAGTACTAAACAGAAAGTCATGATCATAGGAAGCGGCCCGAACCGTATTGGTCAGGGGATAGAGTTTGACTATCTTTGCGTCCAGGCCTCATACGCCTTAAGGGAAGAAGGATATGAAACAATTATGGTCAACTCCAATCCAGAGACAGTCTCCACCGATTACGATACCTCAGACAAGCTCTACTTTGAACCCTTGACGGTTGAGGATGTCCTAAACATTTATGAGAAAGAAAAGCCCATGGGTGCCATTATCCAGCTTGGGGGTCAGACACCTCTTAAACTCGCCAGGCAATTGGAAGAATGTGGGGTGCAGATACTGGGAACATCCCCCCACTCCATTGACTTGGCTGAAGATAGAAAGAACTTCAAGGAGTTATTGAATCGCTTTGGCTTCCTCCAACCCAAGAATGATATAGCCTATAACATGGATGAGGTCATTGAAAAGGCTGAAATGATTGGCTATCCTGTGGTTGTCAGACCATCCTATGTGTTGGGCGGCCGGGCTATGGAGATTGTTTACACTCCTGAACAGCTTTCTGTTTACCTGGAAAAGGCGGCAAAGTCTCAAATTGACTTCCCGATCCTTATAGATCAGTTTCTCCAGGAAGCTTGTGAGATGGATGTAGACGCTGTTTCAGATGGTAAAGAGACTTTAATCTGTGGCGTGATGGAGCATATCGAAGAGGCGGGGATCCATTCCGGGGATAGTGCTTGCGTTCTGCCACCCATCACCATATCCCCTAAAGTGTGTAAAGAATTAGAGTGTCAAACGGCCAGGATGGCCGAAGCCCTAAAGGTTCAAGGGTTGCTCAACATACAGTTTGCCATAAAAGATGACAAGATATTCTTTATAGAAGCCAATCCCAGAGGGTCACGGACGATTCCCTTTGTGAGTAAGGCCACTGGAGTGGAATGGGCCAAGATAGCCACTAAGGTAATGGTAACAAAACGCCTGGATCGATCAACGATTACTATTCCTGTGGTAAATCATGTCTCAGTGAAGGAAGCTGTCCTGCCATTCGGCAAGTTCCCTCAGGAGGACGCATTACTGGGCCCTGAAATGAAATCCACCGGAGAGGTGATGGGGGTGGATTCCCACTTTGGAACAGCCTTTGCTAAATCCCAGATGGCCGCTAACCTTATCCTTCCAAGTCATGGTACTGTTTTCATCAGCGTAAATAAAAACAGTAAATCCAAAATCATTAAACCCATGAAGACCTTAGTCCAACTGGGTTTTAAAATCCTTGCAACGGAAGGGACCCGCCTTACCCTTTTAGAACATGATATCCAGACTGACTTCATCCACAAGTTGGATGAAGGCCGACCCAATCTCGTAGATTATGTCATCAATGGGGACATCGCTTTGATCATCAACACTCCCAGCACCCAAAGGTCTATCGATGATGGTAAATACATCCGCCAGACAGCTATTCGTCATAACGTACCTTTATTTACCACGGTTCAAGGGTTGATTGCGGCCGTAAGCGGTATTGAAAGCCTGGCCAATAATGATCTCCAGGTCAGTTCTCTACAGGAATTATTTAATCTATAGATTCGGAACACTATATATAGTTAGTATTATGACAATTAACCAGGTAGTCACCAGCTTTCTTCTGTATGATCAGAAGATATTGATCTTAAAAAGAAGCCAAAAGGTAGGTTCACAAAGGGGGAAATGGGCCGGCGTGAGTGGGTATTTAGAAGGGAATGAACCCTTAAACCAGGCCTATAAAGAGATCCGTGAAGAGACTTCTCTGGGTGAAAAGGACATTATCCTTATAAAAGAAGGCTCATACATAGATTTCCAGGGTATTACGTCCGACACAACTATCTGGAGGGTATTTCCTTTTTTGTTTAGTGTCATAAACCCGGATAAGATAGTGTTGGACTGGGAACATGACGAGATGAAGTGGATCGACCCTCAAAGGCTCAAGGATTATGATATTATCAGGGGTATGGAGGAAGTACTGCAAAGGGTTTTCTGACTCCTGTAGAGGTAGACCCACGTATC
>CAJXGR010000293.1 GCA_913053665.1 uncultured Spirochaetia bacterium | reverse complement strand
AATCGATGACATTGCGGTTGTCAAAAAAGAGGTACTGGCATGGCAGAAATTCAGAAATAACAAAAATGCGAAAGTTAACTGGCAATTCACAACTGAGGATGCTCGGATAAAATTATCCCGCCTTTATCCAACACTTGAAAGTTGACAGGACACTAGACGGTGTTAGGGTTTAAACAAATTTCGATTGTATCCGCTGAGTTTTTCGTAGGAACGATAACCGACAACAAAAGAAAAGAGTATTCTTTCATTTTTAGTATCCAGCAACCCTTTTTATTACATAAATCACTCTCTTTAATGATAACCTGCTAACAAATCCCAAAAGCTTGCTGGGTCTAAAATAAAATTCTCTATAGGCTTTTGTTTGCAATTTTACTAGTTTTTTATATGGAAGATCCTCAAGCTCTAATGCATAACCTAATTGTTTCCCGTATAATCTCCAGTCCTTTGTAACAATTTTTAATCCATTAACGTTATCCTCTGC
This sequence comes from uncultured Spirochaetia bacterium, assembly GCA_913053665.1. Lineage (GTDB taxonomy): Bacteria > Spirochaetota > UBA6919 > UBA6919 > UBA6919 > CAJXGR01. The sequence continues at coordinate 4,044 of CAJXGR010000293.1, read as the reverse complement.
CATCTCTGTAACCTTTGTACCCGGAAAAGGAACCAGTATAGCAAATGTTACATGATCAGTATTCAATTTTTTAGCGAATTTAATTGTCTTTAAAACAGTTTCTTCTGTATCATCAGGATGACCAATAATAAAGTTAGCTTCGGTTTTAATACCTACGTCTTTGCACAATTCAAATACCTTTATAATTTGGGCAATTGTAATTCCTTTGCCAATCTTGTCAAGTATTGCTTGGTCTCCCGATTCGACGCCAAACCCGAGATATTCACAACCAGATTCTTTCATTTTCATTAAGAGTTTTCTATCAAGCACATTAACTCTACCACCACTTGACCATGTAATCTTCTTATTAAGCCCCCGTCTTATTAGCTCATCGCACATTTCAATAGCATTTTTTTTATTCACTCCAAATGTTCCTTCAACAAAATGTATTTTCGTTGCATTAAATTCAGTGACACATTTCTCAACTTCGTCGACAGTTCTTTTTGGGGATTTAAATCGAATTTCTCTTCCATTTACTCGATAGCAAAAAATACACTTGTAGGGGCATCCTCTGGCACTTTCTACAGGTATCTCTAAAGATTTTCCTTTTCCACTAAATCCAGATAATATATTCCCCCCTCTATATTTTTCGATATCAAATAATTCCCATGCGGGATATGGTAATGCGTCCAAATTTGAAATCACAGGTCTCTTTTCAGTGCATTTTATTTGTCCATTGTCTCGATAAGCGATTCCAGCAACATCTGCAATATTCTTTTTTAATACTATATCCAACATAGTTAGTTCACCTTCTCCCATAACGGCTATGTCAAACGAATCAAATTCTTTTAATGTTTCGATAGGAATTGCAGATGAATGAGGTCCACCGATTACTGTTAAAATCTCACCATCAATTTTTTTAATCGTTGCCGATGTATATGCAGCATCGTGAATTTCTTCGGTATATGCAGGGATCCCTACAATGTCAGGTTTAAATTTATGAATCCTATTTATGATATCTGGTAGGTCTTCTATTTCAGGATCCACAATACCTACTTCCACTCCATTTCTTAAAAGTGTTGATGCAATCGAAGCTATTCCAATCCTAGGATATAAATTTCCCATCTCCAATTGGTCTCTTTTATGTTTTACTATTGGTGAATTAAACAACAGTACACTTTTTCTGGTATCATCATCTCTATTTGTCATCTATATCACTCCCTCATCGATATTTGCTATATTTTTTAAAACTTTTAAACTTTCCTCAGCATTCTTATCCCAGTCATAATCCCCGGCATCCTTCAATGCCACTCTGGTCGATTTATCTCTTAAATCATCATCCTCAAAGAATCTCAAAACTTCCTTTGCCATTGATTCTGGATTGTTTTTGGTCAATAGTCCTGTCTTCCCATTCTTTACAGAATCCCTCAATCCATGACCGTCATAGGCAATTGCAGGAGTTCCACAGGCATTTGCTTCTGTTACAATTAAACCCAGCCCTCTCTCACCCCGGGAACTAAGATAACGTGCGCCCTTCTCATTAAGTATAATTTCTCCTTTCCAGAAACCTGCTCAAAGAGTTTTACATCTGCTACTGACATTTTCTCCAGTTTCTTCCTGAATGCCGGTCTTAATAAAGTAAACTGTTTTCTAGCCATATCTGGGTGCTTTTTTATGTACTTACCGACCGTTTGAGCATAATAGTATTTTTTTCTCATAGAAAACCATAGGTTTAGTTTTCCTTCATGATGCTTGATTAAAGGGCAAACTTGCTTTGTATATCTACCCGCAATTTCTTTTGTTTTGTCATTTGAATCATTGTCAACCACAATAATCTCGATATCTTTATAGGTCTGATTTCTTATTGACTTCAGACAGTTTTCTATGTGTTTTTCTTCGTTTTTTGTTGTTATAATGGCACTTACCGAAGGTCTCATTGAATAACACCTTTGCATATATATTCTATATTAAACTATATTAAACCTTCTGATTAGTCTGTATGTGATAAAATAGCTTAAAGGATGCATGTCGTATGCGAGATAATCGCTTATTATGTGGGATATAAATCCTATAAGCAGGGCTGTGCCATAGAGAGGGTAGTAAAAAGTTATTAAAGCCAGAGGAATTAAAAGTTCCAGAGAATGGGCAAAGATATAGATTTTACCGAAACTTTTATAAAATTCATGAAAAATCTCCATGTTGAAGGTAATCTTTCCCTTATAAATCCAGAAATCTATCAGATGGTCGCCGTCAATAAAAAAGCCTGCCGAAAAGCATAAAAAAGATGCGAAAATACTTCTGGTAAAAAGATAGACAGAGCCAGACAAAAATAAAGAGAGCAGGAAGTGATATTGCAGTTTCACTGATACCTGCCCCTCACCCATTTTTTTGAAAAGTCAAATATATGACCTATAACCTTCTTACCTGCCCTGTACATGAACTTTATATCTTCAAAACTTCTAATCTTCGAAACCTTTCTCAATATGAACTCCGGGTGAAAGGCTACCTTATAGATTCCCTGAATAAGCCCCATAAGCTCCTCATCCTTCATAGGAGTAATCATTATGGGTTCCTTCATATCATACCTTTCCCAGTCCAGGGTTTTTAAAAGATTTTCCTTCCTGCATGAATCAAAGAGAGGCGTACCAGGGTATGGGATAACAACAGTTGCCTGCACAGTTGAAGCATAGCCCTTCCGAAGAAGCATCTTTCCAAGCTCCAGGGTATTTTTTGCCATCTCCCTGCTCTCCCATGGGTAGCCGAACATTAAAGTTATATGCGGTTCCAGACCGGCTTTACTTGCCCACTTCAGTTCTTTCACAATTCTTTCCACACTGACACCCTTATTGAGCCTGTCCAGGGTTTTCTGATTCGCTGACTCCAGACCAAATAAGACCATTCTAAAGCCAGCCTTTTCCATTAAAATATAATCCTCTTTTTCAAGAGCACCGAATCTCATATTACAGCCAAAGGCTATCTTATCATTATATCCCTTCTCAATCATTCCACTGCAAAAATCTCTCAGCCATTTTCCAGCAGGAAGGGTTCCGGTGTCATCGAATATTTCTTTAACCTTATACTCATCTATGAGCATTCCAATCTCATTCAGGAGAGAATCCGACTTTCTTGCCCTGTAGTCAGGATATAAAGTCGTCCATGAGCAGAAAGTGCACTTACCCCACCAGCAGTCCCTGCCCACCATGGTATATGTACCGGGAGTCTTGCAGTAATTTCCATTTTTATATGCATAAAGTTCCCACTTAGTCTGATTACGGTCTATAAGGGGAATTGAATTCAGCTCATGATTTAAAACAAACTTTCCAGTGTTTTGAATATTATCATCCCTTCTGAACCATATCCCTGACTCAAGCTTCTCCCCTTCTGTTATGTGATTTGCGAGATTAAGAAGAAGAAAGTCGTAATCCCCACCAGTCAAAACATAATCTACAGTGCTGTTCAAAAGCGATTCCTCAGGCATGGCAGTTACATGGTCTCCTGCTAAAACAACTTTACTCTCTGGCAGCCTCTCCTTTATATGCCCTATAATCTCCCAGTGCATCTTCACAACAGGGGTTTTTGTCTCCATAAATATTAAATCAGGCTTTATCCTTTCAAGTTCCTTCATAAACCTTTCAAAACTCCACTCCTCTGCTATCCCATCAATCCAGTAAACCTCATAACCCTTTTGCTTTAAAAGAGTTGCAGCGTATGCCGGAACCATTGGATATATATAAGTAGGTTCATTAAACCACTGAAACTGTCTGTTCTGAGATAATAGCGGAACTCCCTTATCACCTTTTAGAGGTGGATATGCAATTGCAACCTTCATCTTTATCTCCTCAACTTCCTTTTAATCAATCCAGTTATAAACGCTATACCATATATCAGATGTGTTAAAATTATTCCATAAAATATAACAGGAAAAAGCTTTTTTGTGTTCAGAGACGATATAAATACGAATAACAGATAACCGATTATAGATAATATAAAAATCCTTCTGAAACCTTCGAAGAAAATCGATAATATAGCCCCGAAAAATATATACAGCACAAAAAGGGCTGGAAG
>CAJXGR010000292.1 GCA_913053665.1 uncultured Spirochaetia bacterium | reverse complement strand
AGCAATCCAACTCACAAACTCGTAGTAGAAAGGGATGGGGCAATCAGGAAGCTCTATAAATTAGCCAAAAAGCGAAACACAAGCATTGTAAAAGTGTTGACAAAAGGCGATTCTAGTATCAGGAAAAAAGTAGTTCGAGCTGTTCTTAACGGGCTTTACAACAAGGACCCGCGTGTGCGATTAGTGGCTACCAGTTTGTTAAGGAGACTGGGCCCCGACCCAACAATGGCAAGGACCGTAATGAGGTCTCTACTTCTTGAATCGACTGGAATTGAAAGATATCATTGGAAATCAAAAGAACTCAATAGTCCAGACCTTAAGAATCTAAGATTGCGTTGGGAACGGATGTTGTGGAGCCTCAGCGATGAGGACGATTTTCATGAAAAACCAGAGCGAATTGTTTATCTTTACATCGAAGATCGTGATCCCAATACGGGTAAAAACAGAGAAAAGCTTTGCTACAATAGTCACAGTCCTTGGGAAGAATTGAAAAAGCTGGATCTCTTTATCACTCGAGCAATTTGGGTTGATAAAATTAAAAAAGGAGAAATATTATGAAAAAGCTTTTAATTCTTGGCTCTGGAACAGCCGGGACTATTATGGCCAATAAAATGAGACGCTCTTTAAAAGTCTCAGACTGGGATATCACCGTTCTTGATAAAAAGGATAAACATTATTATCAACCCAGTCAGATATTTATCCCCTTTCAACTTTACGGATATGACGACGATAAGGGCTGTGTCCATGACTCACAAGACTTTATCCCGAAAAACGTCCAGTTGGTAATCACTGAAATCACCAAAATTGACCCGGATAAACATCAGGTTGAAACCAGGAATGGCACCTATGATTATGATTGGCTGGTGGTCACATTGGGCTGCCGGATTGCCCCTGAAGAGATTCCCGGTATGGTAGAAGGTTATGGCAAAAACGTCCACTACTTTTATACTATGAAATCCGCCTTGGAAATGCAAAAAGCCCTCAAAGACTTCGACGGCGGCAAACTGGTCCTGAATGTTGCGGAGTACCCCATCAAATGCCCTGTGGCACCCATCGAATTCGCCTGCCTCGCCCATTACTACTTTGAACTGAGAGGGATTCGTGATAAAGTGGAGCTGGAAGTGGTCACCAGCATGGACGGTATCTTTTCTAAACCTGTAAGCAGTAAGATTCTGGGAGATATGCTTATAGATCGTGGTATAAAGATTGTCCCAAGCTTTAACCTATCGGAAGTAGATTCTGAAAAGGGAATTATCCGATCCTATGAAGGAAAAGAAGTGAAATACGACTTCCTGGCAGCCATCCCACCCAATCTGGGTCCTCAGGTGATTGAAGACTCTGGCCTGGGGGATGGAAGCGGCTATGTGCCCACTAATCCCAATACCTTGAAGGCTGATCATCACGACAATATCTATGTTATGGGAGATTGCAGTAATGTTAAAACGTCCAAAGCTGGTTCAGTGGCTCACTTTGAGGCCGGTATTGTTGCTGAAAACCTGTTGAGAGAGATTCACGGGATGGAGCCTCATCCTGACTTTGACGGCCACTCCAATTGCTTTATTGAGACAGGATATCATAAGGCTCACCTCATTGATTTCAGCTATTTACAGGAACCTGTACCTGGCAAGTTGCCCTTTTCCTTTATAGGGCCCTTTTCTCTACTTAAGGAAACCCGATTGAACCATTGGGGAAAGCTTTTCTTTCGCTGGTACTATTGGAACATCCTATTGAAAGATCGTTATAGCAAACCTATGGAGTACTTTCTTCCCTCACGGATGAGTTCTAGGGGCAAGAGGAAGTCCTATATGGCTAAGTCCTCTGCTTAGACAGGGAATAATAAGCACTCGTTGCAGATTCCAGCGGCTGAAATAATTAAGCCAGACAAGTCATTACTGTAAAAGTCCAAGTGTTAGGAAATAATACTTTTTACAGACTGTTTACATATTTCTGACAAACAAAGAAAAGTATATACCCAACGGAGTCTACTAACAATTCATAATTTGTTTGGTATAGATTTATGGCAGTTTTTAAGGCACCAGGATGAGTATTTTTTCACTTTCCGGGAAGAAATATCGAAAGACCGGTGTCTATATCCTGTAGTATGAATATGGAAACCCTCATTGAAGACCATTTAGATTCCCTTTGGTACACAGCACTCCGACTCACCCGTCATAAAGAAGAAGCTGAAGACCTCGTGCAGGACACCTGCATGAAAGCGTTGATCCATCGAGACTCCCTGCAATCCCGGTCCAAGGTCAAAGCGTGGCTTCTTAAAATCCTGATGAACACCTTCCTTAACCATCAAAGAAAGGATAAAAAGCTTATCCAGCAGGACATTGATGAGGATTTCCTTGAACCCATATTCTATAAAAACGGCCACTACTTTGACATGGAAGAAGAAATCTTCTCCAAAGTACTCGATGATGAAGTCCAAAAGGCCATCGATCAATTATCCGTTGACTTTAAAGCTGTCATCTTGCTTGTGGACATTGAAGGCCTGGCCTACCGTGAGGTGGAGGATATACTGGAAATCTCCTCGGGAACACTGGCATCACGGCTTTATAGAGCACGAAGGCTTTTGAGGACATCCCTGTACGACTATGCCCAGGCTCATGGATTTGGAGGAGGTGAAGAAAATGTTGTGTCTTGAAACCCGTAAAACCCTTTATACTTCAGAATATCCCGCATCCGCCACACCTAAATGGCTTGAAGCTATGAGGCATGTGGAGGATTGCCCTGAATGCAAGAGCTTTCTAGAGGGCGAAAAATCCTTTGGGACTTTATTACAAAAAGCCGTTAGAAAACACGGGGTACCTAAAGAGTTGAAGGAACGATTGCTGAAGCCCCCTAAAACCCATGAGATCACCCGTAGGAAAAGCATTCAACGGATTGCTATTGGCGTATCCGCCCTATTTCTGGTTATTTTATCCTTTTTCTTTATTTATCACAAGAGTTCCTCTGACATTATCAGTCAAATCGTTGATGATCATCTTCAGTTCAAAGGATTCAGTGGCATCCAGGTCCAATCTTCTGCTCCAGAGGTCATCAAAACATGGTATAAGGGTGAAGTAAACTTCCCCGTCCATCTCCCAGGACTCACGGCTCAACTTAGAGGTGCGCGATGCTGTTTCTTTAATCACGTGAAGGAAGCACTGGTCTACTACGAATACAAGGGATCTCAAGTTTCCCTTTTTATTCTCCACAAACTTCCTGAAGGAAACATTAAGGCCCAAAAGACTTATCAGATCAACGGGAAGCAAGTTAAAATCCTTGATGTTCAGGGCCACACAGTGGTCTACTGGCAAAACAAAGGATTATACTACTTCCTGATCTCGGAATTAAGTCATGATGAAATCCTTCAATTGACCAGAACAAGTCATATATGATGATGGGCTTAAAGGCATTTTATTTTATTTAAAGGAGAAAGAATGAAAACGATTAGAAGAACATTTGTGATTCTTGCAATCCTTGCAGGAATCGGTATTTTTGGGTCTTTAGAGACTGGGTCAGCGGCTTCAAAGGGCAAGTACCTTTTAGCGGACTTTGACGCGGAGTGGTGTGCCACGTGTAAGGCTTGGAAAGCGACGGATCCTGGACTTTCTGATCTTAAAGCAAAAGCTGAGGACTTAGGCGTTCAGGTGGTTGTATTCGATATGACCAGCAAGAAAACACGGGCTGAGGCGGCTAAACGGGCTAAAAGGCTTGGGATCAAGGATATTTACAAAAAGTATCAGCCTCATACAGGATTTGCTTTACTGATCAAGATGAACGGTGATGACTCTGAACTGGTCGCTGTCATCTCTCCTAAAAAACAATCCTATGAGGAACAGGTAGAGGCTATCAAAGAAGCCATTAATTAGGTTAAACGTTCTCTGATAAATGATTGTAGTAGTAGGGGTAGGTTTCAGAAGCTGCCGCATTGATCTTTTCACCCACTTGTGAAAACGCCAACTTACTATTTAACAGCATGTTGTAAGGTCAGCCTGCTGGGTTGTCCCTACAACGGTTAATTCGACGGTTTCTTCAAACCTACCCCAACTACTACAAACTAAAGCCTCTTAAATTGTTCAGGAGATTCTTATGCGTATTGTGTTTTGCACATGCCCTGCTGACGAAAGCGACAAGATTGTTAACGTCCTTTTGGAGCAAAAGTTGGTGGCCTGTGTCAGCGTTGTACCCACCGTAAAAAGCCACTATATGTGGAAAGGTGAGATCTGTCATGACGATGAGTCTCTTCTGATCATGAAAACTCGAAAGGAACTTATTAGCCCTTTGACAGAGAAAATCAATGAAGTTCATTCTTACGATGTTGTTGAAATCATTGCTCTGGAAGTTAAGGAAGGTGACAGCCATTATCTGGACTGGGTACGTTCCGTGACACGTGATGAATGAAAGAGCTATTTAACGTCAGTTCGGAATAAGTTAAAATGCCTGACTCCCTATCGGACTGGGAAGTCCGACCTACAGGCTTTTTCAGAGAGAGTCCATTGGCCTGTAGGTCGAGCTTCCTAGCTCGACAGATGCCA
>CAJXGR010000291.1 GCA_913053665.1 uncultured Spirochaetia bacterium | reverse complement strand
TCCTAAAAGAAATACAGTCAATAATTATATATTGAACCCATCGGAAGCCGCTACCCAAGTAATATTCGAGGATCAAAACAAGAGGAAAAAGAAGTCTTTAATGCTTACGAATAGACGAAATGGAGTTTTATTAAATGAAGAATAAATTATCACGTTCATTAGTGGTGCTGGCTGTTCTTGGCATCTGTGTTTATGCCATTTACCCAACTATCTCATGGTATTTCTTGATGACAGATGGCGAAAAAGAACTATTGGATAAAACCCCTGAAGAAAAGGCTAAAACCAAGAATAGATTTATGTTAAAGATAGATGAATTAAAGAAACTTGTCCCTTTAACATATCATCAAATAAAAAAAGATGAGGATGGAAAAGACCTGGTATTTGATATCCGACCCAAGCAAGAACTTGTGGCGCTCTATAAGTTGAATCCCTCCGAAGCGGCGGCTCAAACAATCTTTGGGAATCAGACCAGGAAAAAAAAGAAGTATATAAGACTATCAAATGAAGCGATCAAGATTCAGAAAGAAATCAAGGGGGCCCAAGAGTTTACAGATCTTCGGCATAAGATTATCAAGCTGGGACTGGATTTAAATGGTGGAACCCATCTGAGTGTCTCTGTGGATAAGCATGATCTTATAAAGAAACTGCAAAAGAGATATGAGCAAAAAGGATTGATTGATGAAAACTCAATAGAGGCTATTGTTAGGGAAAAAGGTATTCCTGATGAAAGTAAAATCAAGTTTGATGAGGCTTACCTCATTAAAGAGATCAAGAAGAAAAATAAAGATATAAAACCCAGTGACCTCCAAAAAAAGCTTGAAAAACGAAAGAATAAACTCCTCACAGATGATGTGGAGGGCTATCCTAATAAAGTCAAAACGGAGTTGCAAAAAGCTCGTGACAACGCTATCACAGTGATCAGAAACCGTATCGACAAGTTTGGGGTTTCAGAAGTTAACCTGTCCAGAGGGTTAGGAGACACCATATTTATTGAATTACCTGGTTTGGATAAAAAGTCGGTGGAAATCACCAAAAGGACCATCACAGAGGCCGGTGTACTGGTTTTTCGTGTGGTCAATAAAAAGATCTTTAACAGGAGTGGGACAAAAGTGAACCTTATCCCTTTTGAATATCAGGTTACAAGAGGGGAACACAGGGGTTATTTCAGTCCAAGATTTGTGAAAGACCCAACAAGTGGACAACCTACAGATCAATTAGCTTCTGAAGAGATCCGAAAGAGAATGGAAGAGGCAGGTATTGTTCTATCCAGCAAAGCGGATGGCACCATGTTATACCCTATCTATACATCTGACGAATTTGGTAATAAGAATTTGGCGGCTTACACCCTATTGAAAAATAGAATTGAAGTAGAAGGAAGTCTTCTGAGTGATGCCTCTGTAGGCTACGATAAAAATGGTAATCCTGAAGTCCAGTTTGCGTTTAATAGTGAAGGAGCCGTCAAATTTGCAGCCACCACAAGAAACAATATAAATTATCAAATGGCTGTCATCCTGGATGGGAAGGTTATGAGTGATCCTGTCATCAATTCAGAAATCAAAGGCAGAGGGGTGATCACTCTGGGAGGCAAAAACCGTAAGCAAAATCAGGAAGAGGCTGAACAGCTTGTTGCCGTCCTGAAAGCTGGAGTGCTCCCTGCCAAACTGATTATATCCAGTGCGATCACCATTGGACCCTCTCTTGGGGAAGAGAACAAAAAAGCAGGACTTTTTGCCATCATCATTGGTTTGGGAATTGTCATCATATTTATGTTGTACTACTACCGATTACCCGGTTTTGTGGCTGTCATCGCTCTTTTCCTGAACTTATTCCTTTTATTTGCTGTTCTATCCAACTTCGGGTCTGCCTTAACCCTCCCAGGGATCGCTGGAATTATATTAACCATCGGGATGGCGGTGGACGCCAATGTGATCATCTTTGAACGGATGCGAGAAGAAATCCATATTGGTAAAACTCACCATGCTCTCATTGATGGAGCCTATGAAAAAGCCTTTAGTGCCATCTTCGACTCCAACTTGACCACCATTTTAGCGGCTTTTATTTTATCTAACATTGGCTCAGGGATCATTAAAGGATTTGGAACCACTTTGATGTGGGGGATTATCTGCAGCATGTTTACAGCCCTTTTCGTAACCCGTCTCATATTTGATTTCCTTACGGACTATTTAGATCAACTGAAAATCGTGATCCTCTCTGTGTCGTGGCTATTTGTCCTGGTAGGATTGGGTATTGCTTTCCTTTCGGCTGCAGGATTTGTAGCCCACTTATCAGAAAGTGACTCTGTCTATCAGAAGATCGTTGCTATTATTCCTATAAAAGGTTATCTGAAGGCTATATCCTTGTATATCATAATGGCCATCGGAGCCCTCTCCTTTATTGGCATGGGCCTGGGATTTATCTGGTCCATTAAATATAAAAGAGTGATCACCCTGGATTTACCCTTTGTTATTACAAAATGGTTTGGGGCTTCCAAAGAAGATTTGAAGGTTTAGTCCTAAGTTGCCGGAGTGTAATTTTTGGAAGAGTCCTCAAATAACAAGTTGAACGAATCGATACGGGATTTTATAGTAGACTATCTCGTGCATAACCTTTAGAGGCAACTGCCCGTAGGGGCTGGGTGACCCACCCCTACGGACAGTTGATAGTTCACCGCTATCATTAATGATATAAAAACTTTAAGTAGGTTGGATTGTGAAACACACTTTTGATTTTCTTGCAGCTAAAAAGTATACGGCCCTTATATCCGGGTCGATATTTATTTTAGGCATTGTATTCTTTGTTCTGAATGGGTCAGACTTCAAATATGGCATTGATTTCCAGGGTGGTAGCCAATTGCAGGTGGAACTGGGCTATAAACGAATTGAGAGTGCTTACTTTGAAAGCAATATATTGAACAAAATACCCCAGGAACAAGATAAAGATTTTATTCTAACTCTCTATAACAAAGACCTTGATACGAGTAGCTATATACTTGAAGATAATTTAACTCCTAGACAAAAGTCAAAACTGACTGACCTGTTAAAATCCGTTCAGTACAAATATCAAAGTACTGTTAAAGAGATCAGGAATACCATCAGCGATTTGGGAGAAGGAAGCAATGTGGATGTGATCGCAATGGGAGACGATAACACAGAGTTTCGTATCCGGGCCAGCCTGGGGAAATCCATACCCAAGGCCGATAAAGTTAAACTGATCGAAAATGAAGTGATCCATCCACTTAAAGAGAAATACAGCGATAGTAAAATCCTGACCCAGCCAGACTATACAGCATTGATCATTAGTTTAAGCATTGATTTGGGAGAAGATTCCTCAGTTGCTGATCTACAAGACCTTCTGGGCAAAGCTGTTTCCATCAAGCCTTTTGAGAAGGGGAATAAATCAAAATATATTATGGACACCACCTTCAGCCAATTGATCGCTAAAAAGAAAGTTGAGGAACCCTTACAAAAGAAGTTCCCACAACTAAATATCAAGGATAACACAACTTACGATCCCACACAAGGAGCGGCCATTAAAGAACAGGCCTTTCTGGTCAGTCTTTTGGTCTTGGCCTTAATCCTCATCTATATTGGGATACGCTTTGAATTCAAGTTTGGAGTGGCGGCCATCATTGCTCTGGTCCATGATGTGATTGTCGTTTTATGTTTCGTTTTATTCTTTGACCGAGAGGTGGATATTCCCACAGTTGTTGCTCTACTAACCATTATGGGTTATTCACTGAATGACACCATCGTAATTTTTGACCGGATTCGAGAGAATAAAGAGATTTTAGCGACTGAAGATAATAACCTGGTGGTCAACAATAGTATCAACCAATCACTGAGCCGTACAATTGTCACCTCTTTGACGACTCTATTTGTTGTGGCCTGTCTTCTTTTTCTAGGGGGGCCTGCACTGGAGAACCTGTCATTTGCCCTTTTTGTGGGAGTGATTGTCGGTACCTACAGTTCTATTTTTGTGGCCAGTCCTGTTCTCGTGATCTGGGAGAACTTTTTGGCCAAACGAGACAGCCGAAAAGTGAATAAATTAAGAAAATCAGCTCCAGGCAAGAAAACGAAAAAGTCTGAAGATAAGGTTGTTGTTTAAATATACTGAAATAAATATGAATTGTCATATCTCTGTAGGGGTAATTCATGAATTACCCCTACGTTAGTTTGTATTGCAACTGACAAATTAAAATCATTTCAGTATAATGCGACAGATTCTTAAAACCTGCCTCTACAAGGGATTATCACTAGCAAATTATGATGTAATTTATCGATTCCGAGTCCATCTAAAACGTCCTTTTATCCATTGGCATATGGATATTTATAGATTATCTTTATGAAAAATCCAAAGGAGTCACTATGTTTTATATACCCGTATTGCTGGGGAGTGTCCGCCTGGGGCGGCAAAGTCCAAAAGTCGCCCATTATCTTCTCAAGAAATTAAATAGTTCTAAACAAGCTCAGGGCGAACTACTCGACCTTAAGGACTTTGGTTTTCCTATTATGGAAGAGAGATTAGGTCAT
>CAJXGR010000290.1 GCA_913053665.1 uncultured Spirochaetia bacterium | reverse complement strand
CTTCAGGCAGAAGGGAATTTTGGAGTGTTCTATAATTATACCAATTTAAAATCAGGCTCAATACGAATTCCTGGTTGGTGATCCTATATTTAGATTGAAACGTGTTTCTGAACAGACAGATGCTGTTCTACCCCTTCATCAACCTGAAAAACATAAAGAAGCAAAGTTTTATCACCCCATCGGGAACTTGATTTTTAACGCCTCTTAATAGGCAAACATCCTTTTCAGAGGGGTGATTTGCGATCTTCTTTGTTATTGAAGCCTAGGGCAAGTTCTGCAGAAATCTCATCCAGCTTCTTGTCAAGGGTCCAAATTGGAACCTCCATTAATATAGCCGAAGCAAGCAAATGAATATCGATATATCCTAAACCCTGCCCCATAACGTGATAATCACCAATAAATTGAATAACTTCTTCATGCTCTGCCTGGATTGCCATAGGAAGTGTTTGGAGTAATGAAAGTATCTGCGTCCTGTTTTTAAGATTCCCACAGGCCAATTCACCTAAAATAAAGGGATGACAAACAACTAAACCTCCCTTTAATAAGCTAGAAAGCTGTTTATCACCTTCCCTAAGATGCAATATCCATACAGAAGTATCCACCAGGACCATTCTAACTATTTTCTGCCCTTCTACGAGGTGTCCTGTTTAATTGCTTTTCTGTTCCTCCCAGTTTGGCAAGTCTTTTGCTACTTTCCCTTGCAATCAAGGCTTCCAGACCAAGTTTGACTAAAGTGGTCTTTTCCTTGATACCCGTCAACTTGGATGCTTTGTCAATCAAATTATCTTCTATATTTATGGTGGTTCTCATTATTTTCACCTCAATTGTATGTTATATCATATGTATCATTATGCATCAATAATGCATATCTGTCAAGTATTTTCTTTTGGATAACCCCATGAAGTATATTTGTAACATTTTAGTCATTAAGTGTTAACAAAATATTTATTTCCTTGTGAAATATTTGAAACATTTTTACCTATCTTATTGACGAGGATATAATTCATAGGGAGGGCGATTAATTAATATGGAGATTAAATATGAAAGTAGCATGTATCAGTGACTTACACTTGGCAACAGATGATTTTGCCGACTCTTTTCAACACAAGGAAGACTCCTTTTTACATTTCCTGGACCACCTTGAAGGCCATTATGATCAGATTGTTTTAAATGGCGATATATACGATCCTTGTAAGAGCCTTCGATTTGGACAATATGAAGATCAACTATATCAGATTCAAGAGAAATATTCAAAGCTCACAGACCGCTTCATACAGGCAAACTATATCCAGATTGCCGGCAACCATGACTATACCCTGGAAAAACTAGGTTATGCAGATCATTACTCTTTCAAAGGAGAAGACGGGACAAAATATATTTTCTTTCATGGTCATCAATTAGACGGCCTTAGAAGTGGAAAGCCTCTTTTCATATTCCTGACAGCTTTTGCTAACTGGTTGGAAAAGTTGGGCTGGAAAAATGCTGAAGCCCATCTTAGCTGGATAGGAGAAAGATTAGGGACTTTGATTCATGCGGATGCTGGGGGTATCCTTAGCAGTAAAGCAGAAGATGTGTTTTCCGGCGATGATAATCAGCGTGTGATTGTGATGGGACACTCCCATGAGCCGCCTGTCAAGGTTGAGTTCAAGAATAACGTCTATCTCAACTCAGGAGCTTGTGTGAGAAAAAGAATTGAGTATGTTCACATCGATACCCTTGAACGAGAGTACTCTACACGATCCTGGAGTGAGACAAACCGCTTTGGTATTGCAACAAAAACTAACTACACTTCTTTAGGAGAAACTAAAAATGCTTGAAAGTATATTCATTATTATTGTCGGAGTCTATTGTATACAGTTAATTAGCCTATTGATCAGTACGTTTAAAAAGTACAAAAAACTTCCAGAGGATAAGCTACCCTCAATTTCTATCATTGTCGCGGTCAGAAATGAAGAGAAGAATATTAGAAGGTGCCTTGAATCATTGGATCAATTAGTTTATCCAGAGGGTAAATTAGAAATGATCATCTCAAATAATCAATCTATTGATAACACTGGAGCAATAATCGATGATTTCATAGTAGGTAAACCCCTGTTTAAGCACCTTATCCCGTCAGAAGACACGGATCATCTGAGAGGCAAAGCAAATGCCCTTGCTCAGGCCATAAAAATATCCAAGGGAGAGGTTATCCTGACTACCGATGCCGATTGTGCCGTTCCATCCACCTGGACGAAAACAATAGGTTCTTATTATCAGGATGACGTTGGCATGGTCATGGGTTTTACCACTCAGGAAACCTATAATCACTTTAGTGGTATGCAAATGATGGATTTTATTTATCTACTCACCCTTGCCTCCGGTACTATGAATATGGGAAAGCCTGTGAGTGCCATTGGTAATAATATGTCCTATAGAAAGTCTGCCTATCAGGAAGTTGGGGGCTATGAAACAATTCCTTTTAGCGTGACAGAAGATTTTCAACTATTAAAGAGTATTGATAGTCTAAAGAAATATAAAATCATTTACCCTTTAGATCAAGAAGCATTAGTGGTTTCTGAGCCTTGTGAGGATTATAAAACATTATATAGACAGAAAAAGCGTTGGGGTGTTGGGGGCCTGGAATCAGATATATCGGGTTATTTCCTTTTGGGAACAACTTTTTTAGCAAATCTTGGGATACTATTCTCAGCTATTTTCTTTTCGTTTATAAGCTTAACATCCCTCGTCATTAAAATAGGAATGGATTTTTTGGTATTTTCTTTTATCCTCAAGCGATTAAAGCTTCTAAGTAAGTTAAAATACTTCCTAGCCTTTGAATTATACTTTATCATTTATGTTTTAGCCCTTCCATTCACCATGATCAAAAGCCGAAAGGTTGTTTGGAAAGATAAAACATACGATGGCAGTGAAAATCAAACACTCGTCTCAAAGAAATCATTATGATAGATGAGCGTCTCGAGTTCTATAATTGTCTTTTTAACGAGAGAAGCCATTGCCATTTTATCTTTCGAGGTTTTTGCCTCTTTCTTTAGACTCGCGATAATAGTGCCTATTTCTTCAGTAGAAACCATTTGATGACAAGTAGGAACACATAAAACACCAGAACTCACTGTCAGGAGAGGAAAGCAGCTTGAGTTTCCCTCTCGATCTTTAGCTAGGATAAATCCCTGCTTTTGATCTTCAGGACTATGAAAGCCAAAAGCACTCTCTGTGAATTGCTTTATAATAGATTGAACCATTTCAATGAACTCAGGAAAATCAGCATCCGGGATCTCAAAACCCAAAAAGAAATCATCGCCTCCAATATGACCAATAAGTTGTCTTTCAGGTAATTCACTTGACATTTGGGTTAAAATCTCAGCAAATAAAATAATAACCCGATCACCCAGTCTAAAGCCGTATCGATCATTAAAGGGCTTGAAATAGTCAAAATCAAAGTAAACAAAAATATGCTTACTTTGTCTTTTTAGAGATTGAGAGATAAAATCATTAATCATATGATTCCCTGGAAGTTTTGTGAGGGGATTTTGATCTCGGGCAACAGTCAAGTTTTTGGCATTCAGTACTTTGAGTAGAGAACGCGAGCTTAAGAAACCAAGATATTTGCCATTTTCTGTTATAAGAATGCCTTCAGAATCTTCAGTATGAGAGAAGATTTCGAGGATTTTCTCAGCAGGAGTATTGACATCTGCTGTAGGGCATTTTGTGACAAAGTCTTTTAGGTGTTTTTTCCGTATAAGATCCAGTCCAAAAATAGAATAAGCATAACTTTTTAAACTATCTTCTTTTATGATTCCATAAGGTTCCTGGTGGTGATTGAGAACAGGGATAATATTATTATTTTTGTCTTTACGGAAATAATCAAAAACCGTCAGTATATCAGCATGAAAGGAAATCCCTTTTATAGCCTCCATTTGCTCGTAAATCAGCTTTTGATCGATACTCACTTCCCGTCTGTTTCGTCTATTGATCAATTCAATATTTGTATATCTCATTTTCAGGTGTGATAAATCAGTAGAAGGTTTTTGAATTAGGAATCCCTGAACCATATCACATCCCAGCTCCTTAATGGTATAAAACTCCTCTTCCGTTTCAACACCTTCAGCAATCACGTTTTGATTCGTAATCTGGCACATGGAAATGATGGCTTTGGTTAAGTTGCAATATCCTTTATCGGTAGGAATATCAGCGATAAAACTTTTATCTATTTTCACTATGCTGATTGGAAAGCGTTGTAAATAACTTAATGAAGAATAGCCAGTACCAAAATCGTCTATGGCAAACGAAATACCCAGTTGATGAAGGTTTTTAATGGTTTGTGTGCTAACATTTTCATCTTCCATAATGCTGCTTTCGATAATTTCCAGATGTAAAAAATTAGCTGGTACATTATTATTTGATATACATTGACAGACAGAATCATAGAAAGAACTCGTGATAAGTTGACGTGGGGAGACGTTAACGGCAATGCTTATTTGTACAAATCCATTGTCTCTCCAATATTTTAATTGTTGGCATGCAGTATTCAGCGCCCATCCGCCAACAGGG
>CAJXGR010000289.1 GCA_913053665.1 uncultured Spirochaetia bacterium | reverse complement strand
CGTCAGGAAAGCGGTTCAAGTGGTCTAATATGAACTTGCTGATCGTCCTGTGGTTTTCTAAATTAGATTTAAAGAAGTCATTCACTTCATCAATCAAGATGGTGCCAGGAGCCATGATTTCATCTTCGGAAATCACGACCATTTTCTCTTCAGTAGAGTCTTCCGCCCCCGCAATATCTCCCACTAATTGTTCTAAAATGTCTTCCAGGGTGACTAAACCGGCTGTACCCCCATACTCGTCAATGACGATGGCCGTGTGAGACTGGGTAATCCGAAGTTCTTCCATCAGCTTGTCGATGGGTTTATTCTCGGGGATAAAAAGACAATCCTTGCGTAGATCACTTAATGGAATGGTCGTTTGATTGTCGCAGATGGATTTAAGGGCATCTAACTTATAAAGAAGTCCTGTTACCTTATCCATACTTTGTTTGTACAATGGGACTCTGGAAAAAGGGATGTCATAAAGCTCAGCACGGATGTCATTTAGGGATTGTTCTTCCTCAAAGCCTATCATCTTGATTCTTGGGGTCATGATTTCTTTGACTTTAATATCGTTAAGAAGAAGAGCGTTTCGGATGATATTTGCTTCTTCCTTTTCCAGGACACCTTCACGAGACCCTAAGTAAGCAAGCATCTTGATTTCATGTTCTGACACACCGGAATAGACCTTATCTTTAACGATTGGCTTTGTGACCTTCTCTATAACGATAAGTATTGGGCTAAAAATGTGTGTGAGAAATAATATGCTCTTCGCGGAATAAAGGGCAATGGAGTCTGCGTATCTCTCACCCAGTGTTTTAGGGATGATCTCAGAGAAAACAATGATTAGAAAAGTGAATAGGCCTGAGAAAATGCCCACAGCAAGTTTATTGAATATTTGAGTCATTAAACCACCCACGATGATTGAACCAACGATGTTCGAGATATTGTTCAGAATAACGATGGTTGCAATGGGCTTTTGCATGGCTTCTTTAATTTGCAGGAGAGAGGGTGAGGATCGCAAGTTCTCCTCCACCCAGGATTTCACACGCGTCAAGGGCACGGTAAACAGGGCCGCTTCCACCATGGAACACAAAGCGGACAGGATGATGATGAGGAATATAATTATTATTAGTGTTAACAGAATCATTTCAGCCGAAAATTAACGTCTTCCGTCAATGATAAATATAGTGAAATCGAGAAAGTAAGTAAAGCGAGAAAACTGCAATATAAGAATAAATCATTATAACTATATTTCTGACTGATTGTTCCTGCAAGATAGTATCCCAGGGCATTGCCAAGGCCGAAAACCAGTGTAGAAAAGAGAGTGATGCCACTTGTTCTCAATCGATCCTTGAAATGATAATCGATAAAACTTATGGAGGTGACGAAAAAAAGTCCCCAGGACAAGGCATGAATCGTTTGGCTCAATACAATGGGGATGATATCATGGAAAAAATAGAGACTGAGCCAGCGAAAAATGGTTGCAAGAAAAGCGATACTCAAGAGATGGTAGGGTGAGTAACGCTTTAGGATGGATGATGAATAATGAAGTAATACGGCTTCACTCAGGATAGAAGGTATTGTGAATAATCCCACATGATACGGTTCATAGTCAGCCAGTACGTATAGTCCAAAAAATGAGTGGTAGGCGGCCATTCCAAGAATATGGAGAAAGGAGGTTAGCAAAAACAAGATAAGTACTTTACTTTTCAAGGATTTAAGGACCTCACGGAAATGGATATTCTTTTTTGGAGTCACCTTGACGGGAATCTTTAAGGAACTTAAAAAACTTAGAAACAAAAAGAAACTGATGACAATAAGTATGGTTTCAATAGGAAATAGTTCTTTGAATAAGAGTAGAAATCCTACAATCAATGTTCCAAAAACAAAACCTATCGATCCCCATAGGCGTATTCGTCCATAATCTCCTCCTTTTTTCATCACATAATTCAAGGTTGTGCTGTCCACAAGGGGTAAAATGGGATTACGGAAAATAGAGAATCCTATTGTGATAACAACCAGGCCCAGAAAGCTATCGCTAAATACATCCTTTGTAAATAAATAACTCAATGAAAGGAAAAAACTCATAAAGGTGAGGATTTTAAGGATTCGTTCTTCCAGGTTAAACTTGTTTGTGAAATAACCCAATGAGAAGGTGACTAATATATGAGTTAAAGGAATGATCATCAGGATAGAGCCAATTTGCTGGTCGAATAGCCCCATTTCTTCTTTGAGGTAATATCCAAAGAAATTAAAAAAGATACCCATAAAAGCGAAGTGGTAGAAATTGATGGACTGGAGGGAGTGTTTAATAATATCCCCCAAAAAATCCAAGGGATAAGAGATCCTCAAAAGTTCTCAAAGTAATAATCCTTTTAAGTGGAATGCATTGGTTGCTAAGGGGCTATGGGGCATCTAATATTCAATAAAGTTCTATTAAAGAGTTATCCTACGACCAGCTTTAATTTTAAAAAAAGTAAAAGTATATATACAAATGATGATATTTTACATACCTTTATAGTGCTAAACATAAGTGATACTGTATAGTTATCCAGAGTGTCCTAAATTGGGTAGAGCATGTTAGAAATTGACCTAAAATAAGACACTATATGTTAACTATTCAATATATATAGTTTTACCTAAATCACCCATATGGGTTTATGGCTCATTGTTAATTCAACACTCAATAGGCGATCATTATGACAAAAAAACATTTAATCGAACGAAAGAAGACGCGAATAAAGATCTTTAACAAAGGCAATATATAAGGTATTTCATAATTTATACCTTTTTACAATAGATTTGGAATCAGTACTGATCTTCACCAAGCCACCAGGAATTGTTGGGAGAAGTACTAAATTAGTACATTGGAAGGAGAAAGGCAATAATCCTATAATATTCAACATATATATACAGTTGTACGATTTTTGAAGAAAATATTTTCTTATGGTACATTTTTTGTATGTTTAACTGAGTGTACAGATTTAATGCTACTGACTCTGTCTATACAATTTAAAAGGAGCGTTTACGTGAATCCACTGACATTATTAGCCATTGATGACGATAAATCTATCCACAGTGTTTTTCAGGATGCTGTGTCCAGCACACGATATGCTAAACACATCCAATTTATTTCAGCTTATGATGGTGAGTTAGGTTTGAAATGCCTAAATTATCAACCGATTGATGTATCCTTCGTAGATTTTAAGCTTCCCAAGATATCCGGTCTGGACATTCTTAAAGAACAAACTGAAAAGGCCAGTGCCACGGATTTCATTATGATCAGCGGTCAACGTACGATTGAGAACGCTGTTGAAGCCTTTAAACTTGGGGCCAAAGATTTTATACTCAAACCTTTCGATTATCCCGATTTAAAATCCCATATTGAGAGACTGTTTGAAGACCATCAAGTTGATACAAAGCCTTTCGGAGGTAAGGGTACGGCTCTTAGATCTCTGATTGGTGAGAGTCCATCCATGATCAAACTTCATAGACAAATAGAAAAGGTGGCTCAATCCGATTTGTCAGTCCTTATATTGGGTGAAAGTGGTACTGGGAAGGAATTGATAGCTCGAGCGGTCCATGACTCCTCTAAACGAGCGAACAAGCCATTTATTGCTATTAATTGTGGTGCGATCCCGAGAGAACTCATTGAAAGCGAGTTATTTGGCCATGAAAAGGGGGCTTTTACAGGGGCTGTATCCAAGAAAATAGGTTGTTTTCAACAGGCAGACGGGGGGACTCTATTTCTTGATGAGATCGGTGATTTAGACTTCGATTTACAGGTTAAGCTATTGAGAGTCCTGCAGGAAGATGAAATACGTCCCGTTGGAACTCATAAAAAGGTAAAAATAGACCTTCGTATTATTTCGGCCACTCACAGGGATCTGGAGAGCCATATGGCAAAACAGCTTTTTAGGGAGGATTTGTACTTTCGCCTGAATGTTTTTCCTATTCATGCACCCGCCTTACGTGACAAGGTGAGAGATATCCCTCTCTTGGCTCATCATTTTCTGGAAAAGATTCACCAAAGATACGGTGGTCAGAAAAGGATTTTGTCTGACAGAGCTATCCAACAACTTTGCAACTATGGTTGGAAGGGGAATGTAAGAGAGCTACGAAACTATATGGAACGATTATATATCCTGCTTGACGACGTAACAATCATTGATCAAATCCCTGAAGACCTGTTTCAGTTCAAGAATTTTAAGAGCTCTGTTCAAACTCCCATTGGCCTGAATGGGCAAAAGCTGATTTCGTCGGGCCAGGTTTCGACCCTTGCCGAGGTAGAGTGTATGGCGATCAAGAGTGTATTGGCTCATTTCAATTATAATATCCTTAAGACGGCACAAGCTTTATCCATTGGAAGAGACACACTTTATCGGAAGATGAAGCTTTATGACCTAAGAAATCCCAGTAAATCCTCATGCTAGGAAAGACTTATATATCTTTGGAAGTGACCTGATAAAGATGAGCTTGTTTAACTGTCTGTAGGGGGGCAATTCATGGAATCTGTTGAATTGAGTCTTTTCCTACTCCTCCCCCATTTTGGGGGAGGTTGGGAGGG
>CAJXGR010000288.1 GCA_913053665.1 uncultured Spirochaetia bacterium | reverse complement strand
AGAGAGAAATGTAAGTATATTAAAAACAATCAATTAGCATATCGAACTCACGTCAACTAATACGGGATTTTAGACCATAACTGCCATAAACAAAGTATCCTGTCATATATTGGTGTAACAAGCCATTGTACATCATTGTAAAAAAGTGCTTGACTTTTAAGACGACTGGTCATATATTATAATCATGAAGTGCAAAGAAGACAAAAGAGAGCTTATCATACAAAAAGGCTCAGATATCATGAACCACAAAGGATATAACGGCACGGGCGTCCAGGAAATCGTGGATGCCGCCCAAATCCCCAAAGGGTCATTTTATAATTACTTCAAAAGCAAGGAAGACTTTGCCGTAGAAGCCATCAAATACTACAGTAATACATCTTATAACCTGCTTGAAACAAACCTGAAAGGTCAGAAGATGGCTCCTTTGGAACGTATCAAACAGATATTCTTCAATATTGCTGAAAGATATGAAAAAAGCGAAACGACCTGTGGATGCTTCATTGGGAATATGTGCCAGGAAATGGCCAATGTGAATAAACCTATTGCTGAGGCTGTGGATGATGCCTATGAACACTTTAAAGCCCCCATCACCCAATGTTTAAGGCAAGCCCAGCGAAACGGTGATCTCAACCCTTCAAGGGATATTGACAAACTATCCGAGTTTATATTTAATAGTTGGGAAGGGGCTTTAATGCGTATGAAAGCCAGCAAAAGCATGAAACCCTTAACAGCGTTTCATGATATTTTGTCCGAGATCCTGGCTGGATAATGAGGTGTTTTTTTGTATAGTTTTAAGACGACCAGTCATATTAATTTATATATAGGAGTTTATAATGAAAGCAGTTCAAATTAAAAAAACAGGTTCCCCAGAGGTTTTGGAGTATGTGGATGTGGAGCGTCCCAGTCCAGGAAAAGGTCAGGTGCTGGTTAAACTGGAATCTATATCGATCAACTACGCTGATGTTATGATGCGAGGAGGATTTTATCCTGCTATACCTCCTCTACCCGCTATTTTAGGACTCGAAGGTAGTGGAGTAGTTGACTCACTTGGGGATGGAGTGACCCATGTGAAATCAGGACAGAGTGTAGTGGTCACCGGAACGGTTGGTTGTTACGCTGAATATGTGGTTGCTGAAAGCAATCTAGTGATACCCATTCCCGATAGTCTGGATAAGGATTTTGCAGCGGCCTTTCCCGTGAATTATTTAACAGCCTATCATATGATGAATACGATGGGGCACATCAAGCCAGGACAAAGCATTATAGTCCATGCGGCCGCCGGAGGAGTCGGTACATCAATTATTCAACTAGCTAAAATAGCAGGTATCCGTACCATAGGATTAACCAGCTCCAGTGAAAAGATTCAGTTTGCTAAAGAGCAGGGAGCCGATCATGTCATCAATTATAAAACAGAAGATGTCTCCCAGAGGGTGAAAGAGCTAACAGACGGAAAGGGAGTCGAATTAATCCTGAACTCAGTGGCTGGAGATACATTTAGCCGAGACTTTGACATGCTTGCCCCATTAGGTCAAGTTATCTGGTATGGCTTTGCGGCAGGGATGCCTACAGTCAACTTAACTGAAGTAATTGGCTCTCACTTCATGAAAAGCAAGGGTCTTAGAGCTTTCGTTATCTATGATATTTTTGATATTCCTGAATTGATGAACGAATCCAGCAAGTTAATGATTCAATACCTGCAAGAAGGAAAGATTAAACCTGTCATTCATGAGAGAATCCCTTTAGCTGAAGCGGCCAGGGCCCATCAACTCCTGGAAAGCCAGGCTGTTAAAGGGAAACTGATTCTAAAACCTTGATAGATTGTGGGGATAAGGATGTTTTTGAGATAATCATTGGAAAGGAGTATGGAATGGACATTCACTGCCAGGTAGGCAAAGAACCTAAAGACGATAGAGAATATTTTGAGCAGATGACAAAAGCTGTCTTTCGCTCTGGATTTAGCTGGCAAGTGATTGAGAGCAAATGGCCAGGCTTTCAGAAAGCCTTTGCCCATTTTTCAATAGTCGACGTGGCTGACTTTGATGAGCCAGACATTGATCGACTGCTCCAGGACAAGGGGATAGTAAGAAACAACAGAAAAATACGGGCCACCATCAACAATGCTCGTGAGATTCTAATGATTCTGAATGAATATGACTCGTTTCATAAATATCTGGATGAAGTGAGTCAAGAAGGAGAAGAAAAGCTTTGTAAGACACTAAGTAAGCGTTTCGCTCATCTTGGACAAACCACCAGTATGTTCTTCCTTAGGGCCGTTGGTCTGGAGATGTCACAAATGATCTCTGAGTGGAAGAAAGGGCGTGAAAATCGTCTGTCCAGGATGCCATTAATTAAATCAATGAGAGGATAATACCATGAAACTAAATGATCAAATCAAACAACTAGCAAACAGTTATGACCTACCGGAAGATGTCATCAGGACTATTCAAAGCACTAATGCCCTCCTTGAGGCCTCAGGATCAGTACCAGGACTTGATATTGGGGATAGGGCACCTGAATTTATCCTTCCTAACGCTTATGGAAAGGATATAAGTCTTGACGAGTCTCTTCAAAAAGGGCTTGTTGTACTCTCTTTCTATCGAGGAGACTGGTGTCCCTACTGTAATTTGGAGCTTAGAGCTCTTCAAGACGTACTTCCAGAGATTGAATCTCTTGGGGCTTCTTTGATTACCATTAGCCCTCAGCCCCCTACTAACGCTTTATCCCTGACTGAGAAACATAATTTAGCTTTTGAAGTGCTGAGTGACCTCTATCAAGAAGCTACTCACGATTATGGCTTGCATTACACTGTTCCACCAGAAGTTCAGGATATTTATCTCAATGTATTCAACCTGGACTTGAGTGAACATACAGCCGATGGCAGCTGGGATCTCCCTGTACCAGCGACTTTTATCCTGGATCGAGAGGGTATCGTGCGGGCTAGCTATGTTTCTACGAACTTCCTCACTCGCATGGAGCCTGAGATGGTTCTTGAGGAATTAAGAAGTATTAGAGAAATCGATCAGGTTCGCCGGGAAACACTGAAACTAAGTGCATAATAATATCTATTTTGTTGATCCAGTAACAGATTAGGGGATCATAATCCTTATAACGACAACTGGATCAATATTTTTGCTTTAATAAATTATCAAGGAGACAAACAATGAAAAAAGTGATATTAATCACAGGATGCAGTACAGGCTTCGGTCGTTTAGCGGCTGAAACCCTGGGAAAAGAAGGACACACGGTTTACGCTTCCATGCGAAATACTGGCAGCAAAAACGCCAGTGTGAAAGGTGAATTACTTGATTTTGCAAAGAAAGAAAACCTATCTATACAGGTTCTTGATTTGGATGTCACCAAAGATTCCTCTGTGGATCAAGCTGTCAAAACGATTGTAGACAAAGAAGGCCGTATTGATGTACTGATCAATAACGCGGGAGTCATGTATGTGGGTGTCACTGAAAGTTTCACCCTGGAGCAGATTCAACACCAGTTTGACACGAACTTCTTTGGAGTGGTGAGGCTAAATCGAGCTGTCCTGCCTCATATGCGGGAAAAGAAGGATGGACTTCTTATTCACTTGAGTTCCATAGCGGGACGTATTGTCCTTCCGTTCTTCGGGGTTTACAATGCCAGCAAATACGCTCTGGAAGCGTTGGCAGAGTCCTATCGCTATGAATTATCCCAGCTAGGCATTGATTCCGTCATTGTCGAGCCAGGGCCCTTTCATACGAATATAATCAATGCTTCCCCTTCTGGCTCTGATCAGGAAAGAATTTCAAAGTATGGGGCTCTCGCTGAACGTCCGTCCAACATGCTCTCAGCCTTTAATGACTTTTTTGCCAGTGAGAACACCACAAATCCTCAAGAAGTGGTTGCTGTCATCTCAAAGCTCATTGCTGCAAAACCTGGGGAACGGCCTTTACGGACAGTTGTCGGTCCAGATTATGGCGTGGTAAAGATCAACGAATTTGGAGAAGGGCTACAACCTGGCCTCATGGAAGGGATAGGCATGTCTGATCTCATGAAACTTGCTGTAGATTGATTAAAGGATCCCACGTGCGAATCACAAATATGTTTGATGCCTGGAATGATTCGTTTTGATCATTTAACTAAAAAAATTAACACGTAAGGACAATACACTATGAAACTTTTAGAAAACAAGATTGCGTTAATAACCGGTGCTGGTGGAGGAATTGGTCGTATGGCCGCACTGCTTTTTTCTCAGGAAGGGGCAAACGTCGCCCTTTTCAGTCGTAGTAAACAATCTGTAGAGGAGACTGGCGATATGGTCAGGGATAAGGGTGGCAAGGTTGTTGTCATTGTTGGCGATGTGGCTAATGGGCTGGATGTTAAACAAGCAGTATCCACAGTCCTGGAGGCATACGGTCGACTTGACTGTGCTTTCAACAATGCTGGAATTGAGGGTCAATTTGGGCCTTTAGCCACTCTTGACGAGTCTGTTTATGATGAAACTCTCATAAAAATAAATCGTGGACATGATAGTGATAATGTTAAACAACTTATTATAAAGTCAAAGAAACTTGGTTTAAATGT
>CAJXGR010000287.1 GCA_913053665.1 uncultured Spirochaetia bacterium | reverse complement strand
TGAGGAGACAAAAAATCATGGAGACACCATTTTTCTTGGTCCTGGCGAAGATATCTGGCCAGAGTTCCTCAAGGATTTCCGTAGAGGTGAAGCGAAAAGCATTTATCAATCAAAGATTAGAACACTCATTGGCTTACCTCCTATTCGTAGAGACCTTATTAAACGTCATCATTATCTTGTCCCCAACCCCATCGCTGTTTCCAGAGACTGCCCTCACCATTGTGACTTCTGCTATAAGGATGCCTTCTTCAAAGGGAGGAAATCCTTTTACACACAGGAAGTAGATCGGGTACTCCACGAAATCGAAGGCCTGAAGGGCTCACATCTTTACTTCCTAAATGACCATCTATTTGCTAAAACTTCTTTTGCTGAAAGCTTTTTGACTTTCCCACACTTTTTGAATATACTTAATGCTAACATCAGGTGACTGTCAGGTCATCCTAAGATCAGAAGGGACTCAAGTGAAGTACTGGAACACAAATCTCAAGAACCTATCCCCCTATATTCCGGGAGAGCAACCTAAAAACACTGATCAGATCATCAAGTTAAACACGAACGAAAATCCTTATCCCCCATCTCCCTCTGTGGTTAGCTATCTATCCGGTTTGAATGCTGATAATATTGGCCTATACCCTGATCCTGCGTGGACTAAACTTAGATCCGTTATAGGAGAACGTTATGGACTAAATAATGAGCAAATCTTCTGTGGCAATGGCTCCGATGAGATATTAAGTTTGATCTTTCGCTCCTTTCTCAGTCCTGAAGATGAAATCCTTATACCATATCCTAATTATACCCTTTATGAGACCTTAGCTCAGAGTTATGGCATAGGGTATCACTATATCCAAAGCGATGATGACCTTATCATCTCTATGGATTCATTGTTTCAAAAGGACTCTAAAGCCGTCTTCTTCTCCAATCCAAATGCTCCAACAGGGTGTTACTACGATCTTGATAAGATTTTAGCCTTCTGTAAAGAATATAATGGACTTTTTATATTGGATGAAGCCTATATCGACTTCTCAGAAAAAGGTTCAGGGATTACGAAATCGGGCCTACAGCTCTTAAAACACTTGGACAACCTCATTGTCCTTAGGACTTTCTCTAAATCCTTTGCTCTGGCAGGGATTCGGGCGGGCTATGCCTTTGCTTCCCCCTCTCTCATTGAAGGGATGATGCGAATGAAGGACTCATACAATCTGAGCCTTCTAAGCCAGGAAATAGCTTACAAAGCCTTTCAGGACTACTCCTATATGGAGACAAACGCTCAGAAAATCATGTCTAACAGGGAATTCTTAAAGGGCGAATTGCAAAAACGGGGATTCCATAGTACAGACTCTAAAAGTAATTTTCTTTTTGTAAGCCACCCAAAGTATCACGCAAAAACCCTGTTCCAACGATTGAAAGGTCAGGGTATTCTTGTAAGATATTTCGACCAACCAAGACTTACAGAGTACCTTAGAATCACGATTGGCCATAAAGACCAACTGGACACTTTATTAAGTATTTTAACAGATAAGATTTTAGTGGGAGACTAACACTCTATAACTTAAAGTTGGCTCCTATAAACAGTAATAGAGAATTATTCCTTTCTCTTACTGCACCAAAGTTGCTTTCATCTTTTATCAGATCACTCACTCCAAACTCATAGCGTAACTCTATAGAGATTATCCCTGTGTGATAGCCAATCCCAAAAATAAGATCGTACACTAAGCCGTTTAATTGGGAGAATATATCCACTGAGTTTCCAAAACGATCATCCGCTGAAGCTTTCATTAGAAAATCCATCTGAATCCCTGCAGTGAAAAAGACTCCCAAGTTTAAGGGATCGGTCTTCACCATGAAAGGTAGGGAAAGATAATTAATCGTAATCGATGAGCCTTGACCTGTCAGAGCACGTCTTTGGTTTAAGAGGAGGTTTATTTCAAGGTCCAAAAGGTCATTAGCATGATAGGATAGGCTAAGGCCTAGTCCATAAGCCAGTTGAGCCCTATAGTTGTTTTGTTCCTCTCTGGCAACGGAAGATGCCCCAATACCCCCTCTGAAACCAAGTTCAAAGTACGTTTCATCTGCCATCAGAGTATTTGTACCTATCAAAAGGAGAATCGTGAGAAAAACGTTTATGATTAATGTGTGAAGCATAAATTTATTGAAATAGTTGTTTTCTTATGAAGAAGATAATATTTTTAGGGCAATAAATGAAGTGAAAAAACTTGTGATGACTTTGGATTTTTGATGATATGAGGGATTCTAATGGTTGAGCTTCAAAATATTTCAAAGAGATTTGTATTTCACAAAGAAAATCTCACTGTTTTGGATAATATTAACTTCAAGATTCAGGCCAATGATTTCATTAGTATCATGGGAAAGTCAGGCTCAGGCAAAACAACGCTTCTTAATATTATATCAGGCCTTTGCAAGCCATCTTCTGGAACGGTATTATTCAATAACTCCAAGCCTAAAGGGTTTTTTGATAATTATGCCAGTCGTTTTCGTAGTGACAGCATGGGATTTGTCTTCCAACACTTCAATCTAATACCCTACCACACAGTGTTAGAGAATGTGGTTGTACCCCTGAAGTTTTCCTCTTTGCCTCCTAAACATCATAAGCGGTTAGGTTTGGACATATTGAACCAATTGGATATTCATGATAAACACCATCATTATCCTCATATGCTTTCTGGGGGGCAGATGCAGAGGGTTGCCATCGCCAGGGCATTGATTAAGAGCCCAAAGCTGATCCTGGCTGATGAACCCACCGGAAATCTTGATGATCACACAGCCTCTGAGATTATTGACTTGTTCGTAAAACTCAATGAAGAAAATCACGTGGCGTTATTGCTTTCCACACACGATCGTAGGATTATAGATCGGTCAAAAGATACTTATTCCATAGAAAACAAATGTCTCAAGAAGGTGGACACTGGTGATCCGGTTTATCAATTTTCTAAATCTCTTTAAAATCAATCTCATACGCAACTTTCTAAAAGAAATCCTGTTAGGTTTTGGGGTTATTTTTGCAACCGTCATATTAATCACAGGAATCGCTCTAGGAGATGGAATTGAGAAATTATTCAAAGAAAGTATGTTCAACCAATTCCCGGTAGACGAAGTTAAAATCAATGGGAAAGTGACTGGATCGGGTCTGGGGCCAAACACATTAAATATTGGGCCTATCACCCTGAGTTCTGATAAAAAAGTGTATAACATTCATCAGAAGCTGATTGAACAAATTACTAAATGGCCGGAAGTTAAGGCCATAAAACCCATCTCGAAGGCCATATTCCCCGTCACCCTCCTTTTGTCCATGAAACTTCCTGTAGGCAATCGACGAATCGTGATAGAACCCCCAGTCGTTGGAATACCCAACTCTTTAGCCCAGGACTATCTGAAGAAATATCATAAATTAATTAGCCCCTCCTATGAGACCGACTTTCCAGAGGGGTTTAAAAAAAGCAATGAGGTTTTACCCATTCTCATTCCTACATTTACAGGAGGAATCATCACAAACTTCCTAAAAACCAATAACCTCCCAGTTGTTGATATTATGAGTGCCCAGGAACTCCTTGAGATCAAAGTCATCATGAATTATTCAGCTTATATCCCCACTGATCGCCAGACCAACGACCAAAAGCCCATATCCTTCACGGCTAAGATTGTTGGATACATGGATACACGCCTCTCAGCCGGGATAGCCATTCCCCAAAAAGACCTGGAAGACGTGAAGCATCTAGTCCTGCCACTAGAACAGGCCAAAGGCTATGAATCTATTATCATAAAATTAAAAAGCCCTGACCTCATGAAATCTTTTATGGCTAAATTATTGCCCTATATACAGAAATACCATCTTACAGTGGAGGAGAATTCCCTCTTCAAGAGGCTCTCCCATTTTGTGGAGCAGGGGATACAGTCTTATAGGACTCTGGTCCAGAATTTTAGTGGTATCGTTCTCTTTACGACTGGTATAGCCATATTCTACGCTTTTTTATATCTATTCTTCCGGCGTGAGAGTGAGATGGGCTTATATCGCTTTTTTGGGGCCACCCGCTTAGAGGTCATCATGATACTCGTTTTAGAATCTCTGGTGATTGCTGTCTTATGTGCATTTATAGGTTATTTCATTAGTTATATTCTTATCGTTCATTATATCCCAGAGAATCTGGATCAAATTATAGGACAGCTCTTACCCAGGGAATATCGTGCTTTTCTTATTCATACGGATCCAGAGGATATATTCAAGTTTCAGGTCATGAGAAATCTGAGCTATGCATCGATAGGGGTGGTTTTCTGTGTGGCGGCGGCCTTCATTCCTGCTCTGATTGGTTCTTTGCGACCTATTCAAAGGAACGGATAATCTTTAATTCATTGGCTTATGACTTAAATATTCGACTTTCCTGGCCTTATTTTGGTGTTTCACTTGATATTCCAATTGGAGGGCTTGGCTTTGGCTGAGTCCCGATCGGTAGGCCAATAATTCAACAGGTCTTCGTCCAGAGGTATATTTGGCCCCTCTACCTGTGTTATGAGCTTGTATCCGCTTGTCCAAATTATTGGTGGACCCACAGTA
>CAJXGR010000286.1 GCA_913053665.1 uncultured Spirochaetia bacterium | reverse complement strand
ATGGCTCCCACAGTGATACGGCCTTTATCCAGCATCATCAGGGCATTTATAAATCCTTGATCCAGGTCTCCAAGCCTCCTTGAGTCTGGGACTTTCACATTATCCAATATGAGTTCGCTTGTGTCAGAGGAACGCATACCCATTTTCTCAAGCTTTTTCCCTGACTGAAGCCCGGGATCCCCCTTCTCCAGGATAAAGGCTGTGATACCCTTTTGCTTTTTCTCTGAATCAGTGGAGGCTAGTATCACAAAGGTTTCCCCCACTGTAGCATTGGATATAAACATCTTCTGGCCGTTGATGAGCCAATCACCCCCTTCTTTCACGGCCCTCGTTTTCAAGGCCCCTGCATCGGAGCCTGTACCGGGTTCTGTGAGAGCCCAGCCACCAATCTTTCGTCCGGTAGCCAGATCGGGTAAATATTTTTGCTTTTGTTCTTCACTCCCAAAGTTCGCAATCTGCCCGCAGCACAAGTTATGAGCCGCTATAGTCAGCGGGAGGGACCCATCCCCTTTGGCCAACTCTTCGGTCACAAGGGCAGCCGTGAAGAAGTCCAGTCCAGAACCCTCATACTTGGGATCAATCACCATTCCCATCAGCCCAAGTTCGGAGATCATCTTGAGGGCATCCAACGGGACTTTCTCTTCTTCGTCCCACTCTCTGCTCTTGGGTATCACTTCGTTGGCAACAAATTGTCGGATGGTATCCTGTATGGCTAATTGTTCTTCGGTTAATTTGCTAGGCATGGATCCTCCAGTAAGGCTTTTGGCATTTTGACCAGATAGCTTACCTGTAGATTTTACAAGACGGTAATGCTTCTTTTAACTTGTTCACACCGGCATCGGTAACCGATGTTCCAGTTACATCCAGTTCCTGAAGGCTTTTTAGACTAAGAAGATGCTCCAATCCTTCATCGGTTATCCCCGTGTTGCTAAGATAAAGGGTTGTTAAGCTCTTGAGTCCATTTAGATGGACCAGACCGGCATCGCTGACTTTAGTTTTGTTAAGTCCCAGTATCATTAAGTCTTTTAGCCATTTAACGTGGGCAATCCCTTGATCATCCACTTGATCTTCTTCTAGGTTCAGCATTTGAAGCTTTTTAAGGCCGTCGAAATTCAGGTTATTCCCCAAGCTTTTGAGCCAGATATGAGTGTCCAGTAAACCCCTGTCACCGGCGTCATGACCTTCTGACATAATTCGCCTCCAATATATATCATTTAATTTGTTGTTTATTCTACCGTTAAAAGATAATAAGAAATGGGCTAAAGGGAAGCCTCATGGGAGAAAGGGTGGGCTAAACGACGATTAGATGAACTAAGACCTAGGATGACTTAAGGATTTCAACAAGCTTATGAATTGAGGATTTGTCCAGGACTGAACCCCCTTGATTTTACCAATCAGTCTCCCCTTGGAGTCAATGAGATAGGTGGTTGGCCAAAAGTTGATAGCATATTTCCTTGAGACTTCTTTGGATAGATCTAGTAGGACGGTAAAGTCCCCATGAATCTTCTGAACCTGTTCCTGAGCTAAAAGTTTGTCTCCTCCCGCTTCAACCGTAAGAACTTTAAAGGGCTGATTCTTCATCTTCCGTCTCAGTCGCTCTAGATCAGGAAGTTCATGAATACAGGGAGGACACCAGGTGGCCCAAAAGGTGAGCAATACAACCTTCCCGCGGTAATCCCCAAGAGCTACTTTATTCCCCTTCAAGTCTCTTAATGTGAAGGGAATCGCCTGTGTTTTTATCTCTGGGACTTTGTATCCCATAGAAAGCAGGGATAATTCAATGTTCTCATCAATGGATGGGGCCTTTTCTTTTTTGACCTTCCTGATGTCAACCTGTTTAGAACTGATTTGTTTAACAAACTGGTTGGAAGTCATGGTTTGTCGATCCTGCTTTTTATCGTGACTACAGCTAGTTATATTTAATACAAATACACTCAAACAAAGTGAAGTAAATATTGCTTTTTTTATATTCCTTGTCATTAATCCTTCCATAATATTAAGTCTCATTGAAGTCCTTCTATCCTGTTATTGAGCCAAGGATCTCATCGATTTTTCTGAGTGAATCAGCGGCTCCCTCATTAATACTCAGGTTGGGTGGAGAGATTTGAGGCTCTCTTACGTTAATCCGTATGGCAGTAGCGATACGGTTTGCCAATTTTTCGGTCTCATAACGGACAGTGGGAACTCCTGTCCCAGCCCCACATTCTATGATCACAAGATTCATCCCTTCAATCTCACGGAGCCACATGCTGTAATCCCCGGACTGCCTTTCCTGCCTTGATCCGTTCCAGCCATAATCTCCAAACATCAGGATATTAGGTCGAAGTAAGGAAGAACATTTAGGGCAGGTCGGCAGGGGGGCGATGGCATTCATTGTAGTCTCATCCACCTGTACATTGATAGAAAACCCATCAAAGGTCTCCTGATCGCAATTGTTTAGACACTGCATATAGTGAATCGATCCGTGAACCTCCATAATACGATCTTCAGGAAAACCTGCCTTCTGAAAGTGACCATCCACATTGGATGTAAAGACAAAGTACCCAAAGGACATCTGTTTAGCCCATTTAAGTAGTATATCAAATCCCTCGTGAGGCTTTGTCTCACGATAAAGACCCAGGCGATGTCCGTAAAAACCCCATGCGAACTCCGGATCATTGCTGAACCAATTGGGATTAGCCATGTCAATAAAGCTGAGACCCTTTTCAGCATAGGGAGGATAGGCGTTCCAGAATCCCTGATTCCCTCTGAAGTCAGGCAAGCCCGAGTCGACACCCATTCCAGCTCCCGCACAGATCAATAAAGCGTCGGCATTTCCTATGAGTTTTGCGGCTTGATCGAAGATCATGGCCTCCTCGTTTTATTTTACCCAATTGTGAAAATACTAACTTGCTATTTAGCATCATGTTGTAGGGGCGACCCGGCGGGTCGCCCCTACAACATGATGCTAATGCGACAGTTTCGGCCATGCGTCTCTACAAATCACAGCTTTATGGCCTTTTCAAGACGCCTTAGACAAGTTTCTTTCCCAAGAATCGGGGCCACCATAAACATCTCCGGCCCGTGAGCCTCTCCAGTTAAGGACATACGGATCGGCATATAGAGGTTTTTGCCCTTCACGCCTGTCTCTTTCTGGATCTCTTTTAGAATGGCCTTAAAGGAATCCTGAGTGAGACTCTCGTTAGCATCCAGTTTATCTATAAAACACTTGAAAACCTTTTGCGAGTCGTCTTTTTTTAGGAGGGTTTGAAGCTCTTCATTTGTATAATCCAGGTCCTGAAAGAAATAGGCGATGTGATCCCCTATCTCAGACAGGCATTTCATGTTCCCTCTCACCGTATCAATGATCTGTTTCAAGGCGTTCTCATCGATGGGTTTCTCTTTCAGGAATCCTGTTGCTTCAATATAGGGCAGTGACAAGGCAAGCAAACGATCTAAATCGGCCTCCCTAAGATATTGTCCGGCCAGCCAGTTGAACTTTTCCTCATCAAAGTTGGCGTTGACACGGGTGAAGTCTTTGGGGTCAAAGTCACTCAGCTTATCAAAGATATTAAACTTCTCCTTTTCATCCGGTGGTGCCCAACCCAACAACATAGCGATATTAATAATGGCTTCCGGCAAATATCCTTTCTCTCTCAAGGCTTGAATGCTTTTGCTTTGATCTCTCTTGCTGAGTCCATGAGTCAATGAGAAGTGAGCATAGATGGGGGGATCAAATCCCAGTGCCTCAGCAAGTATAATGTGTTTGGCCGTATTGCTTAAGTGATCCTGACCGCGAATCACATGGGAGATCTCCATCAAATGATCATCCACAACCACTCCCAGGTGATAGGTGGGGACGCCGTTGGACTTCATGATGATAAAATCCTCCACTTCTTTTTCCACTTCCCCAAAGACCAGTTCCTTAAACTTGACCTTTCTTCCACCCGCCTTAAAGCGAACAGCGTAGTGACTTTCGTCAATCTCACCTTTGTTTTCCTGATGACTGAAGTCTTTTTCTGCCTTCCCTTCAGCTAATAACTGATCAGCGTATTTCTTATAGAGGTCTAAGCGTTCCATCTGTCGATAGGGTCCGTAATCCCCGCCAACGTGGGGTCCTTCATCGAATTGAATCCCCAGCCATTTGAGGTCTTCTATAATCCCATCGGCCGACTCGTCAGAGGATCGCTCTAAATCCGTGTCTTCCAGCCTTAGGATGAGTTGACCTTTTTCTTTTTGGGCGTAAACATAGTTGAATAAAGCCGCCCGGACGTTCCCAATATGTATATTCCCTGTGGGAGAGGGGGCAAATCGCAATCGAACTTTCATATTTTCCCTGACCTGTGATGTGTGAATCCATCAAAGATAATATAAAATACAATAAAGTGGACAAATACTTGATGGGTCATTCGACACCAGATATTTAAGGGGAATTCATATTCTTCTTGGGAAATGTTTATAAATGGTTTATATTTAGATCACCTGGACCTGTCACTTCTGTAGAGGCGCATGGCCATGGGTCTCTACAGAAGTGACAGGTTTTATAACTGGATAATTTAAAATCAGTTGAGTCAATATTTGTGGAGAACGTGACAATGTATCCT
>CAJXGR010000285.1 GCA_913053665.1 uncultured Spirochaetia bacterium | reverse complement strand
ATCTTTTTCACCACCCGGCCATGTTGTGGCTTTATGATGGTCTAGAAGCCCTGTTTTTCCTAAAATAAAGGCTCCTGCACAATTACTGGCTAACCAGGCTACTTTGGACCCTTTCTTTTTAATAAATGATATAAGTTGCTTGTTATCTACAAACGGACTAACATCATAGGTCCCCGGGACGATTAAGACATCGAGATCTATGTCGTCAAAAATACTGGCGTCTGCCATTATTTTTAAACCCTCATAGCAAGTAATTCGTTTATTTTCACTAATGGATATGGTGATCACTTCACTTGCCAAATAGCCCCCTTTTATGGCGGCTCCCAGCACTTCATGGGGGGCTGTCACGTCACTTGTCTGGACTCCGTCATAAACTAATATACCTATCTTTTTTAAAGGATTCATTTTAAACCTCCATTTAATTTAATTAGCTCTGTAACTTGGTTTTAGCGACTCTTTCGAACTGAAGAGTCTCCAGGATCTTCTTTGCGAATTGTGGAGAACTTAGCTTCTCAAGAAGAATGAACGCCGCTTCGTAACTCACAATTCCCCCGTTGGATGTTATGAGCTTGCCATCTACCACTACATTTCTATCAAACTGAACGTCACAGGCTGGATAGGCTTTCTTAAGCTCTTTTTCGCCTCCAAACCACGTTGTGGCTTTGTGATTGTCTAAAAAGCCTGCTTTACCCAACAGAAAAGCCCCGGCACAATTACTGGCCAACCAGGTCACTCTGGATCCTTGTTTCTTAATGAATGAGACAAGCTTGGCATTATTTACGAGTGGCTTCATGTCATAGGTGCTGGGTACAATCAAGACATCCAGATCAGGAGCATCCGATATGTTGGACTCTGCAAATAATTTCAGTCCTTCATACGTTGTGATCTCCTTCTTCTCATGGATTGAGATGTTTATCACCTTGTAAGGGAAGTTTCCTTGCTTGATAGCCGCCCCGAAGACCTCGTAAGGGGCTGTCACATCGCTGGTGAGGACACCATCATAAACAATGATCCCAATGACCTTCTGTGACCCTTTGTTTTGGCCTTCTACTGCTGTACAAGACAGGATCCCAAATGTCAATAGAATCCCTAAAAAGATTATACTTGTTCTTTTCTTT
This sequence comes from uncultured Spirochaetia bacterium, assembly GCA_913053665.1. Classification (GTDB taxonomy): domain Bacteria; phylum Spirochaetota; class UBA6919; order UBA6919; family UBA6919; genus CAJXGR01. Next base: position 3,476 of record CAJXGR010000285.1, on the reverse strand, counting down.
GTTTGAATCATCATTTTCCTCGTTGAGGGTATAAAAATCCCCCGCTTTTTAGTTTAGTATAAATATATAGACAAAAAATAAGGGAGTGTGTGACAAAATAAGAAGAAAATATTCTATAAATAGTCTTGAAAATCGTTTGACTTTTATGCTAAAAATCCTTTATTTTTGGGTTCAAATTGATGGGATAGGACTTATGGGTGGATGAATATGTTACTAGGTAAAGTCATCGGGCGTTTAGTGGCCACTCAAAAGCTTTCTGCTTTTACAGGGGTCAAGTTTCTTGTTGTACAGCCTATTGATGAGGATAGAAAAACGATTAATGAGATCATTGTGGCTTGTGATACGGTCCAGGCTGGCGAAGGGGATACTGTCTTCTATGAAACGGGTCGTGAAGCCACCTTTCCTCTGCCTGACAGGATGAATCCTTCTGACGCAACGATTACTGCCATTGTGGATCACATCAATAAAGATGGCTAGTCAATAGGTGATAGCCTTCAATGTACGGGTTCAACATGTTGAACCCGTACATTGAGAGGGGTATTAGAAAGATATGGAGAGTATAAAATGATATTAGGACGGATTATCGGGAATATTGTGAGTACCGTTAAGCATTCAGCCTATCAAGGACTGAAAATACTCATGGTGCAGCCCATAGATCCAATGAATCAAGATACAGGAACAGTCATCGCCGCTGTCGATAAGGTACAAGCGGGTCCAGGAGACCATGTTCTTGTGATGACAGAAGGAAACTCGGCTCGTCAACTCCTTCAAAGCCAGGATACACCAGTCAATATGGTCATAGTAGGCCTAGTGGATAATATCGAATATGACAATTAATACAGACAAGTCAAGAAAATCCTTCGGCCTCATCGTCAATGGGAATGCCGGAAAGGTGAAATCAGGGGCCTACAAAGCCAAAGACTTCCAGGCGATCTTTAGAGACCGTGGACTCATCAGGGAAACTCACTCCCTTGAGGATATTCCCCTTGTCCTGAAAGAGTTTCAGGAAGCCGGTATTGATATTCTCTTTATTTATGGGGGAGACGGAACCCATCAAAAGGTCATATCACAGGTGGTCGCTTCTGATCTACGTTTCCCTTATGTGGCACCCCTGAAAGGCGGGACCATGAACATGCTGGTTAAAGATGTCAAGCTGGGAGGGTCTGCTAAAAACACTGCCAGCAGAATACTCGACCTCTATGACCCTATCAACAAGAAAATATCATCCTTTGAGAAGCCCGTTCTCAAGGTTACAACGGACTCACAACAGCCCTTGTATGGCTTTTACTTTGCCAACGGGATTATTTACAACATCCTTAAAAAGTATTATGAGCGTCCTTCTTCCGTTATGAATGCCATACGCGTAACTGTAGGAGGTCTATTTGGATCATTCCTACCTCGTCATTCCTATTCACATCATTTTGAACCCAGTCAATGCCAGGTGATCGCTGATGGAAAGCCTCTTCAATGGGATGAATATCTTGGTATCATGCTGAGTACAATGAATCGGGTGGTGTTTGGGATGACTCCCTTTGGGAAAGACAGTCTCTCCAAAAAGCAATTCAACTTTGTCGCGTACACCTTCAATAAGCGGGAGTTACTCTGTCGCTTCGTGTTTCTAGCCCGAGGACGTTGGATGAATCCGCCTAGCGTGGATCCTTACTCCCTTGAGTTCGCTGAATTGATCTGTCGTAGCGGATATGTATTGGACGGAGAGGTCTATGACGTCCGTGAGGGGGCTTCTACCAAAATAGAGGTCGGGGCTTATCTGAATATACCAATGATCTCACGGTAGTGTAGTCGTTCCAGGCCTGGATGATCCTTTATTGTTAAACTTGAGTTCCTTGATGACTTGTCCAGCTTTGTCGTAGTAGGTTTTCTTAACGACTTTCCCCGATTCATTCAAATGATGAACCTCCTCCACCTTTTCCTCGTCGTCATAAAAAGATACTTTTACTTTCTTGTTGCTCTTGTATTCTTCCAGCCGTACTTTGCGATGTTTTGCCATCTTGTCGTACAGGATCTTTTGTTCTTCCACCCTACGATCACCCTCATACGTTTCTATTCGATAAATAAGTTGTTTCAGCTTATTTTTGTAAAGAGTATATTTAAAGTAATGAATTACTTTTCCCTGTCCCTTAAAATCAATCCTCTTGGTCAGTAACAGGGGGATATCAAGATCTTTGACATGTATTTGTTCAAGATTCTCCTGGGCATCCACATAGTGATCCACCCGATGAATTTTGCCATTTGTCAGTTCGATCACCTTCTGGATATAGCCTTTGGGAGCAATACTCTTGATAAGAATCACTTCCCCACGTGCATTGAGAACTTTCACTTCCTTAAGTCCTTTGTCCGTATAGATAAATCGATATGTCCGATTCAGGATATTTTGCTGAAAGTACTGAGACTCATGGATACGGCCCGATTGATGGGTGACTTTGTAATAACTGATCCCACGCGTTTGGCTTTTTGAAACGGGGTCTTTGAACTTTAAACGATCCTCATCGAGGTTCAGATAATACCTGGTGCCTTTGCTGTCTATCGAGTTACTGTTGGAGTCACCCCCTGACCCGCAGGCTAAAAGGCTTATTACCAGGAGTCCCTGTAATCCAAGGAATATAGATTTCATCATGATGGCTACCTTGATTAGTCACCTGTAGGGGCTGGGTGACCCAGTCCCTACAGGTGACATTGCAAAATGGTTTGGTATAATATAGGAAGTTTCAGTTGGAATGTCAAGAAATCGATTAAAACTTGATAGTACTATATAGTAAGGTTTTGCTAAAGACCACATCCGGTTTTTTTTTATAACTTCTCTTGACCAATAGCTTTAACTTTATCTTGAATGATTTGTTTTTCTGATAATCCAATATTGTTATTTGCCCTCTCAATTCGGATGGTTTATAGATCTTGTAATAACCAGGTTGACCCGTCACGACGTAAGCCACCCTGAAGTCCTTGTTTTTTACTGGATAGACCTTGTTTTCCAACTGATAGGGAAGGGGGATTTCAATGTAGACATGTGCACTGCCCCCACCGTCATAGACTTTTCCTTTTCTGGACTTCATATTACTGAAATACTCGTAGAGGACAATCACGGACTGGCCTTTGTCAAAGCGGATATAACGCCCCTTGAGATCGAACTGTTTGTTATAGAGAATCTTCTGACTATGGGTATTTACGTAGTAGATGTCGTTTGTGCTGTCGCCTGAGCAGGAAATAATGGCTAGTAAAGGAATAAGGAGAAGTATGAGGCGATAAGTGTCTTTAGCCATAGCGATACGGGATATCATCATTCCTCCAATTTATAGGTTAAATAACGTGAGTTCGACTTGTAAAATGCCACGGAGACGCTGAGTCACAGAGAAAATAAGGGAAAAGAGTTTATTAATTTCCCACGAAACACATAAGATTTGCAAGAAAATACAAGATATTATTCTCTTTTATAGTCATTAGAAACTGATTTGTTCAAT
>CAJXGR010000284.1 GCA_913053665.1 uncultured Spirochaetia bacterium | reverse complement strand
AAACAAAGGCAAGTTTGGTTCAGGAAAGTAAAAAGGTAGAAATGATATATAACAGTCGAGGTATCGATGCCATCAAAAAATATATCACGGCTCACGGCGGTTCTATCTGGGTGGAAGACAGCCAGCCAGAGAAAGGAACAACCCTCTGTATTTCCCTCCCACTCTAACTAACGTCAGATCGAACTCACGTTAACTATTCCACTTCACCCAGTTCGTCATCATCATCTCCCACACTATCATCATCGTCGCTCCCATCATCATCATCGTCTCCCACACTATCATCATCGTCTCCGTCATCATCATCATCTCCCACACTATCATCATCGCCCCCATCATCATCATCATCGTCCCCTTCTTCTGTATCACCCTCATCATCATCTCCTTCAATATCCCCTTCTCCTTTGTCTTCCTCGATGATCTCTTCTTCAACAGGCTTCTCAGCCGGTTTCGCAGGCAAAGGCTCAAGATTCTCTGCAGGAGCTTCCTCCCCATCTTCGTAAGCTAAATCCTTGAGTCGAGCAAGATATTTTCTATCTGCTTCCAGAGACTCGCTATTCAAGTGATTTTCTATGCGAACCCGAATGATCTGATATTTATAGGCTTTTTTATAGTTTCCTTCTTTTACATAAAGAGCTACAATGGAAATACAGGACATGGATTGCTGTGGATAACGGTATTTCTTTTTGTGAACTTTATAAGCTAAAAGGTAGTACTTAAGGGCTTTTTCATCCTGGTCTTGCCTTTGATAAGCGTCTCCAAGGCGATTGTAATCAACATCCACAGCGTCATCACCCAGCTTCTCATTGAGTTGGGCCACCTTGTCGTAGGATTCAATGGCCTTATCGTACTGTCCAAGCTTATGGTAGGAATCACCAAGGCGTCGATGAGCCATAGCCAAAGCGCGGGGATTTTTTTCCTCGTCCTTGGATTCAATCACCTTTTGGTATATTTTAAGGGCTTTTTCACCTTCTCCATTGTCGATATAGGCATTTCCCATATTGAAACGAACCACATCACTGGCTCCTAGATTCCCTTCGCGATCAAAGATCTCCAAGGCCTTCTTGTAGTTCTCAATGGCTGCGTCATACTCCTTTTTTTGGTGATAAACCAATGCAATATTATTATAACTGACTGCCAAGGCGTATTGGTCATCCAATTCGCTACTGATTTGGTTACTAGCCTTATATCGCTCAAGGGCTTGGTCGTTGTTTCCTTGCCTATAGGCTAATGCTCCAAGGTTATTGTTCACTGAAGCTATTCCATCCTTGTTTTCAAGGGCTTCATCAATCTCAAGGGCTTTCTTGTAAAGGCTTGTAGCATTATTATATTGGCCAAGAGCCTCATAACTGGAAGCCATATTTGTGTAATCAGTAGCTAATCCGGGCTTTGCACCCAGTTTCTGATCGATTGCTTTGGCCTTTTTAAAAAACTCCAGGGCTTTTTCATAGTCTTTTTTCTTTAAATAAGTCACCCCTATATTATTATAACATACAGCCATTTCAGGAATAGCTCCTGCCTCTTCATTGAAGGCCAGGGCTTTTTGAAAACTCTTCAAAGCTTTATTGTATCTTCCGCGTCTTAGATAAGTTAAAGCCATATTATTTTGGCGAATGGCTTCAGCAGGCCTTGCACCCATCTCTTTATCTAACTTCAAGGCTTTTTTAATGCGTTTCCCTGCTTTTTTATTTCTCCCTTTCTTGTAGAGGAGGACACCTTTATTATTGTTATAATCCCCTTTGGCGGGACGATTTCCGGTCTTTTTGGCAATCTTTGAAGCTTCTTTATATCGCTCATCAGCCCCTTTATAATCTCCTTTAACCTGGCTGAGCAAGCCTAAATTGTTATAGACTGTGATCAATTTGGTCTTATTATTAATAGACTTTAAAATCTCTTCGGCTTTGTCAAAGTTTTCCTTGGCGGCCGCGAAATCCCCGCGTTCAAAGTTGATTTCCCCGATATAATTATGAGAAACGCTGATTCCAACTTTATCTCCAATTTCCTCACGAATTTTGAGTGCACTGTTATAGTGTTCCAGAGCCTTATCATAGTCTCCTTTTGATTGATATGTGAAACCGATGTTGTTGTGAACAACTCCTTCACCTCTTTTATTCCCTAAGTCCTGGTTCAGCTTAAGGGCTTTTTTATAGTATTCTATGGCCTGATCGTATTTCCCCATTTTAGTGGATATAAATCCCAGGTTATTGTTGCTGTAGGCCAAGCCCGATTTATTATCCTTTATTCCTTCATTGATCTTAAGTGCTTCTTTATGGGATATTAAAGCATTGGCGTAATCCCCTTTGACTTGGGATATAAGGCCGATCCAACTGATGCTTTTGGCTTCAGAAGGCTTATCCTTAAGCTCTTTGCTGATATTCCTTGATATTTGAGCGTGTTCCAGAGCTTTATCGTACTGGCCCCGCGTGTAGTAGATAGCGGCTAGATTGCTATGGCCCGACTGGATATCGGCTCGAATGTTTTTGTTATCACTTTTCTTCAAGAAGATTTTGTAGTTTTTTAGGGCTTTATCGTATTCACCGGTTCTAGAGTAGATGAGTCCCAACTGATTGTAGGCTTCCCGATTTTCAGGATCCTCTTCAATAGCCTGACTACAGAGTTCGATGGCCTCTTCGTTCTTTCCTTCCTTGAATTGCTCTTTGGCCTGATTGACTAAAACATTTTCATTGTCTGCTGAGTCGTCGTCGTCATCATCGCCCGAATCATCGTCATCTCCTAGTGAATCATCATCATCATCCCCTAAATCGTCGTCATCTCCTAGTGAATCATCATCATCCCCTGAATCGTCGTCATCTCCTAGTGAATCATCATCTCCTGCTGAATCGTCATCGACACTTTCTTCTTGACCGGGTTTCAGAAAGTCCTTTTTAGTAATTTGCGAATAGACCCCATTGGATAGAACAATCATAAAAAAAGTCAGGACGGCTAATACCATTTTGAATACGTTCGTCATAAAATCTCCTCAGATCATAACTTTATAAACTCGATAAAACTAATCATTTATAATGACCTATTTAAGAAAAAACATCTTCTCAAACCGTTAGTATAATAATAATGCCAAGATAAATAGTCAAACAAATCATAAAGAATTTAGTGTAAAAAAAAACCGTCATACAAAACTTTTCCTTTTAATGAGTGCTTTTACCCTAAAATCAGAGTGATAGAGTTTTAGCTTATTAAGAATCCGTTGACACATCTTTTCTGAAAATGGGATCGAGTCTTTGTGAGCCTTTGTAAGAATCATACTCTCACCTTCCAGGGAGATCGCTTTGGCATCACTATAGTCAATATCATTATGTAAGGAATAGTATCGATAGCATTGGATGAGCGAAGGAATAATCCGACTATGATCCAATGACATTAGTGTAGAACAGACCTTATACCGTTCTCTCTCGCTAATAGGCTTTCTAAGATAGGCTTCAAGATCCATCCACATCCTATGATTCTGAAGACAGGTTAAAGCGATAAAGATATCGGATGAAAAGTTTTCTCTAGCTAAAGACTCTCTAAAGCTATTCAGGAGGATAGGTTCACCTGATGGATCAGGGAAATGGGCCAGCAATATAGCACAATGACTGGCCAGCTGTGGGATATTCAGATGAGCTTTTAAAAACTGTCTGGAGCTTTCCGTTTTGAAGTGGCCAATAGCATAACATATATCCTTTAAATAATAGGAGACTCTCTGATCTCCAGCCAGTTGGATGAGATAGGGCAGGCAGGATTCATCATTACTACTTTTAAGGATCTTAAGGATATGGGGGAGTCGAAGGTCTGCAAAACCCTGGCTTGTAAGGTATTTCTCTTTGTTCAGGAGGTCTATAAAAAAAGGGGTGACTTCATGGGGATCTCTATCTAAAAGGCGATCTGTTAGATAATGCAATCTTTGATAACTTGCATCATCCCTTTCAGACACCTCTAGGGTCTCGAACTCATTTAGATAGTTTTCAAGTTGCGTGGTCATGAGATTTCATTTATTTGAGTTTTAAAAGCCTGGCCACGGATTCTATCGGTAATTCTTTAAAAAGCTAAAGAGAAAAATCTAATGATAGGTGTTTAACGTGACTTCGATAAGAAATTGGCCACAAATGACACGAATTATCACGAATATATATAATTTGTAAAGAGGATTAATTATAGGCTGTCTGATTATGAATTGTTATGGTGAGCCCTTCAGCAAGCTCAGGACAGGCACTGTCGAACCATTCCCTAGGGCTGTCCTTCGACAGGCTCAGGATGACATTTTATAAATGTTTGAGTATATTACTGTCATCATGGGGAGATTCTTGTTTACTAGCTTCATCATTCGGAAGATAATAGGCTGTTATGCCTTTTTCATGATTTGTCTTAATTTCTTGAAATTTGATTTCCGCCATAATTACACCTCAAGCTTAATATTCTTTAAATATTTCTTTTTGCTCTAAACTCAAATTAGTCTTTCTCATGGAAGTTGTCTTCAAGCCAATCATCAAAATAGTATTTTCCAAAATCTGAGCCTACATTAGGCCTAACAATATCAAAAACTTCTAATACATTATGAAAAAACAGTCATTATTAACCCTTTACCTTTTCCAGTCCATAAAAGTTGTTATCA
>CAJXGR010000283.1 GCA_913053665.1 uncultured Spirochaetia bacterium | reverse complement strand
CCGCACCCGATACACGTGCTGTTAACGTTATCCAGGACTTCTTGCTTCAGGGCGAAGCTCATCACGTCGATCCCCACCTGACAGTTGCGTGAACACTCCTGACAGCCGATACACTTCTGGTTAGAGCTGATCCCAAAACGACTCATACCGATACGGGTCGTGATTTTAGACATAATGTGCATCAGCTTGGCCAGCGGACACCAGTATCGACACCAGACTTTTCCACCCATGAACGGATAAAGGGTCACCGGGATAATCCCTACCAACCAGACATCCACAAGGACTTTGTAGACCCCGAGGGATATTTCTGCTGGACTGACGATCAGATAATGGACGTCCTTTAAAAGCATAACTAGCGTAACAATAACGGCTCCTGACAAGATATAGATATTCATTTTCTCCCATCGGATCGATGTCTTACCCTTAGGGGCTAAATGCCTCCATCGGTCACCCAGGGTTTCCGCCAACCCACCACACCCACATATCCATGAGCAATAGCGTTTACCGTTCCAGATGACGAAAATCGGGATCAGTACAAAGGTCAGGAAGATCCCCCAAATGATCCATATCTGATGGGGATTAAAGAAAAAGGTATAGAAAAAGAGGGGCCAGGCGTAGATAATACCATAGGCACGCCCGCTCTGATCAGCGAATGTGGGATCATTGGCCAGGGCTTGCCCCACCCACTGGTATTCCACAGCCCATTGGAATAAAAACTCGGGGATGATAAAGAAAAAGATCCATTGAAAGCCGATCAAACTAATGTATCGCCAGATCTGAAAGGAATCCTGGCGTTTAAGCCCCCATCGCATCATGGCCTGAATGCCGAAAATCGTCATAATTGTCGTGTATAAGACTGTGTACCAGAAGGACCAGGGCCGATCAAAGAAAGAAAGCAATTTATTGCCCCACATGGTGTAAGGCCAAAACTCTGTTCCATCCCCTGTTTTAATCCCATAAATACTGTAGGTAATGAGGAAAGTGAGACCGAGCCAGGCATAGCGATCCCCTCTGATTCCAAATAGTATCAAGCCTCCAAGGCTAAGAACCGATAAGCCTAAGCCAATCTCGTTCGGGATGGATGGAAAACCATGAATCGATGCTTGACCACCGAATATCCATAGGCCAAAGAGTGTAATGAAGGATAGAATAATAGATCGAAGGATACTCCCCGTCCATTCATTCTCCATACGGATACCCAGAGACTTTAAAAAAGCTTTAGGGATCTCAGCACCGATCAGAACAAAGGCATAGTCGAATGGAATCTCACGAGTCTCAGGCCTATTACCTTGGACTTTTAAAACGGCCTTATGATTTCCAAATGCCTGAACTTCGCAGTTTAATACGAGCTCAATTTTGCCTTCTGAGAGCTTCTCCTTAAGTTTCAGGTCGTTATCTTTGAATATACGATGGAACTCGGATTGCCGATAGGACAGGTAGACTTTGTTTCTCTCACAAAGGGTAATGGCCGCTTCTATAGCACTATTCCCCCCTCCAACCACCAAGATACTCTTATCGTGATACTTTTTAGGGCTGTAAAGCTGATGATAAACCTTCTCCTGATCTTCCCCAGGCACATTCAGGGTTTTCGGATTGCCTCGCTGCCCTGTGGCCAATATGATCCGCTTTGCCTTATAGCGTGACTTGCTACTAGTCACGGTGAAAATACCATCATGTTTCTCTATAGCCTTAAGTTCCTCTGAAGTCCGAACATCCAGTTTCTCCTCCTGGATGATCTCATGCCACCGTTTGATCAGCTCTTCCTTGGTGGATCCATCCAACCAGAGCTTACCCTTTGGGGGATGGTCATCGGGTTCGGCATAAACCCACTTCCCTTCGGGGAAATTCTCTATAGTATTGGCTATTTTGCTTTTCTCAAGGACAAGACAAGATAAACCTTTATCTTTGGCGGCCAGAGCGGCGTTCAGTCCAGCGGCCCCTGCCCCCACTATAATAATATCATAAACTTCTGGATTGTTGTTTTTAGCGTCCGACAGGGAACTGATATGTTCTATGATCTCATAGCCTTGCTTCATAGCGAACTTAATCACTGGAGCTCCTGCTAAATCCCCTATGATATAGACTCCTGGGATGTTACTACCGTTGTTCTTCCTGATCAGAGGGCGTTCTGTATTGATAGAGCCTGAGCTTAAGATACCATCTATTCGACCCTTGATTTTACTAAACATAATTTCTCCTAATCCGTGTGTATCAAAGAAACTGGTGTGTTAAATAAACGTGATGGGCCCCTAGTGGCTATTTGACAAGGTCACCAGGGGGCTTTGACATTCAGTACAGCTTTGTGCTGATGGATGGTTTTCTATTCCACACTCAGGACAGAGAACAGGCTGTGTAGACCTGAATAGTTCGGTTGAGACTTCCTCTTGCTCAGAGAGACTGGCTTCACCCTTTGACAAGATAACGATATAGGCTAACACATTGAAAAGGAGTCCCATAAAGAACCAGAGGCCTGGACGATACCTTTTGGCCAGGGCTTTCTGAACGGTGAGAGCACCAAAAACAAGTCCCACAAGAATATAGATCCCCAAAATAAGCCATACCTTTGAGAGAGGCTTTGATTCATGGGTCTCAACAGGGAAAAGTGCCCCTTTAGGTTGTTTTTTGGATAGATATTTCCCCGGATTCTCTAAAAATATGGGTACCGCTCCTTTTTTAAGGGGAAAGCGGTTGTTTTTATGCTCTATAACCACATCACCCGGGCCAAGATATTGGCCGGATACAATGCACACATCCCCCTCTTTGACCTGTACCAAACTGAGTTTCATTTTAATAAAACTATCTAAAGGAGGCGACTTCTTTTTTGATATTCCTGGCGTGGCAAGATATTTTTTGGGATTCTCCAAGAGTAATCTAAATTCATCCTTTGTGACAGAAACATAGAAATCGTTACTCCTTAAACAATCTGATTTATAAGGCCTGACCAGTAGTTTCAGCTTTTTGCAATGATCCATCGGGTAGATATAAATTGTTGTTTTCTTTGATACATTGGCCTCCAAGCCTTTTGGAACTGCTATCAGGACTAGAATCACGAGGGCAAAAAAGTTAATGAAACGCCATTGGTAGGGGGTTGTAGTCAGAGGGCATGAGATCATCGTACACTCCATATTTTCAATTGTTAACAACACTAAAATTAATACAATTATAGACTAAAGTGTTATTTTATTAAGAAATCCTGATAATTTAAGCATATCACTCTCACTGTGGGCTGTAGAGACATAGAAGCTCTGATCAAAGGGTGGTGGCATGTGTATACCCTGTTCCAACAAGCCATCTTGTGGTATCTCACAGTTCCTGGACTGAATAGAAAAGAATGACTCCATCCCGTGAACCTTTATTTCAGGGTGGATCACGTGAGAGCATAGGGTATCTACAAGATGACTCAATGTGGAATAGGGATTCTCACGTCTGAGCCATTTTATAGTCTCAAGACCTGCGGCATAATACATGGGATGATAGGCTGTTTCACTGATGCTTTCCAATGGAAAATATTCCTCTCTCCCTCCCAGAGCATAAAGAGGGAAGCCCCCACCAATGATAGTACCAAAGAGACTCAGATCGGGATGGATATTATAATACTCAGCCCCACCACCCAGAGCTAAACGAAAACCCGTTTGCTCTTCATCCAGTATGAAAGCCAATTGATGTTTATGAGCTACTTCCTGTATAGCTTTAAGATACCTTTCGTCATGAATGACTAAACATGGGTAAGTCGCTAAAGGTGGAAGGCAAATACCTGATAAGTCTTTGTGATGCTCGGATATAAGTATCTCTATATCCCTAAGATTATAATGAGAGAAGATAATACTATCATTCAGGTCAAAATCATGGTATTCTGTGCCGATAAATAATATCTTGGACCGTTTTGTTTTCAGAGACAAGATGCGAATAAGCTCTTGAAGCATTTGCTGTTTGGAAAAAGTAAAACGTAAAGTTTCAGCGGATGGATAACAAGACGTTATGAGTTTAGCTAATTGGAGGGGATAGTTATTAGGCTGGGTGAGTGCATAACCCCTCGATATAGAGTTCTTGATAGCCCGTGTAATCCTTGGATGGGCATGACCTAAGATCATAGACCCCTTATTGAGACAGAAGTCGAGGAATTTGTTCTGGTTAAAGTCATAAATATAAGCCCCTTTCACCCGTTTGCATAGGAAATCCGGGTAATTATTCAGGCGAAAGACTTTTTCATACTGGGATATAAGTTGTTTAGAGGTTTTAAATGTCATAGATTCAGCTTTATGGGTGTTAATATACTAAAGATAATAACTTATAGGATAGTTTTTTTTATTATTATAAAGAGCTTGTTTTGGGAAGAGTGTTCTAGTTTTAGAGGTTTTAGTAAAAAATAGACTCAGGTAATTTTGAAATGTCAGTTGTAGGGGCTGGATCACCCAGACCTTTTAGAGGATTAAAATGAAAAGTCTCCAGTGGAAGTTCCTCCTACCTATTACAGGAATATTTATCCTGTCGATTCTTGCACTCCTGTTCTATCCGTCTGAACTTACACAGAGACCAGAAAACAAGACTCTTCCAATGAACATACTTTGGATTATTATTTTAAGTGATCTCATTGTTTTATTTCTTATTTCCATATTGATACGGAATT
>CAJXGR010000282.1 GCA_913053665.1 uncultured Spirochaetia bacterium | reverse complement strand
GGGGTCTCAGCATATCCTAAGTTCATATTATTCAAGGCTCAATATGGATTCCAGGCTGAAGCAATCTTCTGAACAGACAAACACTGTTCTACCCCTCCAACAACTTGAAACGCATAAAGGGCCTGAATAATTGGATTTAAAGATTATACTTTTTTATTTTCTTATGTAAATGACTGCGTTCAATTTCAAGGATTTTGGCGGTTTTACTTATATTCATTTCGGATTCCAATAGTTTTTGTTGGATGAACTTCTTTTCAAAAGCATCCTTCGCTTCCCTAAGGGTTGAATATTCATAGATACTATTAGCATTTTCCCTGCTTTCTTGGGAGAGTACAAGAGATTGGATATGATGACTTTTGATGTGTTTTGACTCAATCATTATATTGAGACGCTCTATCACATTTTTTAACTCTCTGACATTACCAAACCACGGATAATCAATCAATAACTTTAAAGCATTATCTGACAATACTTTTTTTGAATGATTAGATTGTTTTGCCAGCTTTTCCAGGTAAAAATCGATCAAGATGGGTATATCTTCTTTTCTTTCTCGTAGGGCTGGAGAATGGATTGGGATTACGTTAAGTCGATAATACAAATCTTCTCTAAAATTGCTCTTTTCGATTTCCTTCAAGATGTTTTTGTTGGTTGCAGATAGAACTCTCACATCTACTTTGATTGTGGAGACCCCCCCTACCCTTTCAAATTCCATTTCCTGAAGAACTCTGAGAACTTTAGCCTGTGTATTGAGAGACATATCGGCCACTTCATCCAGAAATATCATGCCTTTATGAGCCAGTTCAAACTTTCCTTTTTTGGACGCAACAGCCCCTGTGAATGCCCCCTTTTCATGACCAAATAACTCACTTTCTATTAGATTTTCAGGGATTGCAGCACAATTAACCTCAACAAAACTTTCTTTACGGCGATCTGAATTGTAATGAATAGACTTGGCAATCAATTCTTTTCCAGTACCATTCTCTCCAGTAATCAGTACACGTGCTATACTCTTGCTAGCCTGTTCAATCTTTTCCTTCACTTCTCTAATGGCTTTACTATCCCCAATAATCTCAATCTTATGGACTGGATTAGAAGCCTTAAGTTCTTCATTTTCCTCCCTTAACTTCTTCAGTTTTATAGCATTAGCTGTAACTGTAAGGAGTCTCTCCAAAGAAAGGGGTTTTTCAATGAAATCGAATGCACCCCTTTTAATAGACTGGACGGCAAGATCAATGTTACCATGACCTGATATCATGATAACTTCAATACCTGTGAAGTTCTCAATAATTTGATCCAGGATTTCCATACCCCCTACTTTGGGCAAAGAGATATCCAGAAGCATAACATCTATTTTATTAAGTAGTAAGATCTTATGACCTTCATCCCAATCTTGGGCGCAATAAGCAGTACAGCCTTCGTCTTCAAGAATATCCTTGAGCATAGTTCTTATATTTTGTTCATCATCAATGATTAACACGCTTTTCATTCTTTATTCTACTCCATTATTATAGGGTAATTCTATATAAAAGGATGTCCCAAAACCATATTGGCTATGAACATAGACATGTCCCTCATGTTCTTCAATAATATTTTTCACGATAGACAGACCTAAACCCGTCCCACGCTTTTTTGTGGTATAATAAGGTTCAAATATATGGATCATATCAATTTGGGGTATCCCTGTTCCATTATCAGACACTTCAATTTGACAATAGTTTTTATCATCACTATTAATATAATTTAAGTAGATAATAATTTCAAGATTCTTATCATTTGCATCCAGACTGTTATCTATTAAATTGATGAATACCTGCTTGATCTTTTCTTTGTCTATCAATAATATCTCATCCACGCTTTCAAGGCGATTCTCCACCCTAAAACTGGCATCGGGATGAGAGGTTTCATAGATAGTATATATATCTGATATGATCTTTATAATACTTTCTTCATTCAGTTCAATTTTGGGAAACCTTGCGAATTCTGAAAACTCATTAACCAGCACTTTTAATCGCTCAACCTCTGAAATGATGATTTTAGAACAGTTTTTTAAAACGTCCCCAAAGTTCTTTTTGTTTAATTGATATTGTCTGATGAGCCTTTCACTGGCAAGTTTTATGGGAGTTAAAGGGTTTTTAATTTCATGAGCTAGATTACGTGCCACATCCCGCCAAGCCGCAACCTTTTCTATACGGTAAAGTTCATCTTTATTTCTTAACAATTCTGATGTCATGTAATTAAAGGATTGGATTAGATCCCCCAATTCGCCTTTTCCAATCTCTTGAATCTGAAACTCCAAATTACCTTTGGCGACTTCTTTGGTCCCGGATATAAGGGTCTGAATAGGCCTTAAAAGACTTCTCGCCATGAAAAAACTGATGAGTATAGCAATCAGTAAGGTTGGAGCACTGATTAGATAAATGATCAGTTTAATATATTTTTTAGCCGGTTCAATAGCATCCTCTTTATTCATTTTAATGTTATTTATTTGTTTTATGTCATTGGCTATTTTTAGATTCAGGGGATTGATACCTAATCCTGTAAACACATAGTAGCTTTTCCTGGATTGAAGTTGTTTTATGTGATAATGGACTGATAATTTAATAGGACCATTTGATTGATTGCTATCAAATATATCACTCGTTTGATGGTTTTCTTTAATGTTCTGTTTCTCTGGCCCATAAACTAATTTAAAAAAAACCAACGCCAACTGATTGATTAATCTTGTTTTAGGAATGTTTGTCTTATACTCAAAGTAATTATTATTTAAATAGAGTGGGTACATACTTATTTTGTTTTGGGTGACATGAAAAATAATAAGAAAATCCAGACTTTGTTTAAGTTCCCTGATATCATCTACGATTTCTTTGCTATAGGGTATTAAGCTCTCATAAGTCAATATCTTCAAGGATATTCTTTCGATTAAATGCCTGTATTTCTTGGAATGGACATAATTAATGAAATGGGCATTATTCAGGTTTTTCGTGGAATCAATTTTTAGCTTATTAATCTTTTCGCTAAGAGATTCCTGGAAGGTACTTTCAATAAAATCTTGCATGGTCCATGTTGTGAGGAATAAAACAAAAATAATAGGTATGCTGGAAATGAGTATAAACGCAAACGTTAACTTTAAATTAATCCCGGCCCCAGGGACTTTATTATATTTCAGGATGACTAATTTAAATATCTTTGCAACAATGATATAGCCTAAAATTGTGACCAGCAATAAAAGGGATAAAAAGATATAATCGAAAACCGTCCATAAAATAATACCCGTGACCAGGCTAAGTCCGAGGAAAATATAGGCTTTATATTTTTTAAGAAAATTACCTTTCATCATGGGTCATCTTTATTTCAGCTTCAACGGATGAAGTTTTAAAGTTAAATGGGTTGGGTATTTTTATGAGTGGATTATAGATGGGTACAGCTTTAAATTCACAAGTGACTGAAATATAATAGGAATATTTTCTACTCAATTGAATCTGGTTTGTGCTTAGAAAAATACTCACCTTTTTCTCAAAGTATTTCTCCTTCAGTATTTTATAGCTTTCTTTTATATCTTCACCTGAATAAAACTTGTTGACTAGGACATCTGATAAATAATTCGTTCTTCTTTTAACAATATAGTTCTTTGTGAGATAGTCATAATTTAATTGTTTAGTAATTTTAATTTGATCTAATTGGGTGTCATTATCGGATTCGATGGATATAGTTTCATCTGGCAATAATGTTCTTTTTTTATAGACTTGTATAATAAAGATCAGCTCAACCGAACGCCCTTTCTCGATGATCACCATTCTATCAAGGTTTAATCCGTTAACCAGTTGGACAACTAATACTAATTCATTATTATTTAATTTAGCTTTTGGAGTGTTTAAATACGGCTCTTTTGAGTAGAGATATACGGGGAAAAAAAGCCCAATGATTAATGAACAGTTTAGTATTCCATAGATTTTCTTTCTTTTGGTTGTAAAATAATTCAAATGTCTTAACATTCACAAAAGGTTTCTATTTTTTGATGATGCCTAAAAATACAGATCATCTAAAATTGTTTTGTTATCCCAATCTTAAAATAATCATCCTTGGCTTGAATGGCTAAATTTAATGAAGGCTCTTTGAAATTGCTTGAATTGTAATTTCGTGCAGACTTGGCAGCATCAATGATATTCCATATATAAAACCCTAAATAGATGATGCTGACACTCAAAAGTAATGCTTTATCACCTCCATTTAAGTCCTCCCAGCCCACCGTATCATTATTTGCCGTACTGTATTTATTTGTATAAGTTATTACCAAAGTTATTAGCGTAGCTTTACCTAACACATCCCCTAAAATAATTAATGATCCATTGGTATAATCCTCAGCGTATATCTGGCCTACTCCAGGCATTATAGATGAGATAAGTCCTGCCATAAATGGATCCTTCCTGACAGCAAATCGATTCACCTGTGAGACTTCAAAGTTCTTTATCTTATCCCCACTGCTAAGCCCAGAGTCAAAGGAATAAACTTCATTTAGACTAAGGAACGACAAATAACTACATACAGTGATTATGATTAGTATCTTTCGAGCCATATTAAAATCTTTGCCTTATAATTAGCATTGTAGAATCCTGATTGATTGCGATTCCAATAGGAATATCATCTGAGTGACTG
>CAJXGR010000281.1 GCA_913053665.1 uncultured Spirochaetia bacterium | reverse complement strand
TATCCTTTTGGTATTCAGCTTTCCTGTTTCTACTTTATCTTTAACAAAGTGATAATCCTTGAATCCTTGTATCATAACACTTAGAGAAATATCTTCAGTGGCCAGAGCACTGAGGGCCATAGTCATAGCGACCAAACTGTCCCTCCCACTATTGATTTCAGGGATAATCACTCCTCCATTCCCCTCCCCTCCAATCTCACAGTTCTCATCGAACATCGCCTGGACCACATTAATCTCGCCAACAGCTGTCCTGTGAAGCTTTACACCATGGTTCCCTGCAATATCATCAATCATTCTGGATGTGGAAATGTTAACCGCAAGACTCGTATGAGCATTAAACGCCTTTAAATAATGTTCCACAGCAATGGCCAGCGTGTATTCCTCTCCTATAGCCTGACCTTTCTCTGAGACAATAGCCACTCGATCGGCGTCAGGATCTATGGCAAAGCCAATGTCACAGCCATTCTCAACCACATACTTCTCCAACTTCTTGATATTGGACGGGATCGGTTCAGGAGATCGTTCAAACTCTTTGTTTGAATCCGTGTGTATACCGTATACTTCACATCCAAGTTGTTCCAGAAGCAGTCGTGTGATGTGTGAACCGGCTCCGTTGCATGGGTCATAAGCCACTTTAAACCTTTTCTCTTTGATCTTCTCGATCTGAATAAAGGAAAGAACCTTCTGGATGTGCTCGTTTGCCGCCTCATGATAGGGTTGAACTTGTCCCAAATGTTTATACGACTCATACTTAAACTTTTTCGTTGTATATATATGATAAACTTCATCCCACTCATCCTGCCTGAGAAAAGTCCCCCTAGGACTGACAAACTTTAGGCCATTCCATTCCTTAGGATTATGACTCGCTGTAACAATGAGTCCTCCAGCTAATCCCAGCTCACGAACAGTGAAAAGAACTGTTGGCGTAGGAATCAGCCCTAAATCTAAAACATGGATACCGCAAGCCCTTAGTGTTGCAATGATCAATTGGCTGATCACATCTCCACTGAGTCGTGAATCCATTCCAATAGCTACTTTCTTTTCCTTTTGGGAAGGTGTATTTGTCAATATGTAAGTTCCAAATGCTGTGGCCAGGTCAAGGATGATCCCAGAAGTTAATGACTCACCCACAATTCCCCTTACACCTGATATACTTATTTTTAAATCATTCAATAAAGAATCCTGAAGATATATTTTCTGGAACAGAATCTTGTAAACTGTTCGTATTCATATAGACGTCATCCAATTTTCTAATAATTAAGTCATAAACTCCCGATAAGTCAAGTAAGATAAATGCAAGATTTTAGAGTGAATTAACATAAAATTAAGTTGTGCGATTGGAACCGATAATCCTCTGGTTATTTCAAATACTTTGACCTTTATAATATGTTTTAGTATCTTAGCTTATAGTTATCAATGCAATCAGCTTTAACGCGTTTAGCCTGTTTCATAGTCAAGTCCTTTAAGAGGCCATTTGGTGTCCCTTCTCGTGAACTTCATACAAAAAAGTAAACAAACCTCCTTTAAAAGGATGCAACATGCTTAAAAAGCTTTTAAATCGCTTTAACAGTCTCAGTATCAAAGCAAGGTTCATTTTTACTTTCTTGCTTTTTGTACTTGTGATAGCCGTTACAACTATAACAATTGGGTGGATTGCTGATGACACGTTTAGACACTTCCTGAACCACTCAGAAATATCAAACAAACTGACTGATAAAGATAAGAAAGTTGTAACTTCTGCAAGAAACCACTTATTGATTGTTGGAGGTGCTATAACAGCTATTTCTCTTCTTATGGCATCCATTATGTCCTTTTTAGCTTCCAATTACTTTTCCAGTCAGATCCAACGCATTTTCCACTTGCTAAAAGCCTATTCAGAAGGTGACCTGGATGTAAGAGAAAATGTGACTACAGATAATGAGATCGGTCAAATATTAAAGAATCTCCATCATATGGCCCAGCAGATAAAAGAGAAACAGACTGATTTAATAAGTGTTCAGAAAAAAGTATTAGACCTTTATCATCACGCACCGTCTATGTACTGCACACTGGATCTCAATGGGATTATTGAAAACATGAATGAGACCTTTAAAAAGGTCTTGGGTCTAATCCATGATGATTTTATTGGCAAGCCATTTACTGATTTTGTCACGAAGAACACTCAAGGCGTTTTTAATCATGATTTTAAAGACTTTCTGATGACCACAGACTCTGTAAAAGGTGTCGATTTCCAACTCAATTCCTCAAATAGCAAGACCATCCATGTCCATATGAGTTGGAATTACTTTACAGAGCCCTTAGATCATGATTTTAAGACCCATGCAATCTTTCAGGGAAAAGATATTTACGGAGTCCGTGTCAATTTAAATGATATTACTGCCGAAATCGAGTCTGCAAAACAAAAAAGCATACTGTTTGAGACAATGAGTGTTGTACCAAAACTCTTGGGAACAGTCATTGCGGTTGAAGAACTTCTCCAGTTTCTATTGGATGAATTAGAAAAAGCCGTTGCCTATGATGTGGCTTCTGTCCTACTTTCCCCTGCTGAAGGCATTGAAAGCCTTAGTGTTGCCGCTATAAATGGCTTGGATGGGAAAGGAAGCGCTTTAATCGGCAATAATTATGCCCATGATGATCCCAAACTCAAGTACGTCATGGAAAATCATAGAAGGCAGGTACTAGATACGTTTTTTTTTGCTGAACTTGTTCCTGATAGTGATCAGATCAAAAACCAAAGTTCACTTGTCGTACCACTTATCGTTATAGATGAAGTCATAGGTGCTTTGGCTATTGACAGGGCTAATATAGATGGCTTTGGGCAAGATGAAATTATTATGGTAGAAGCCTTTGCCAGCATAGCCGCCGGGGCTATACAAAATGTTCTTCTCCGTGAAGAGCTCCAATCAAGAACAATTGAGGTGAAACGAACCATTGACGAGTTGGAGTCCAAGGATCTCACGCTTCAAAGAGAGCTGGATATGGCTTTCTCTATCCAGCAGGGTATCTTGCCTGAAGACAGCTATGAATGGAATGGCATAAAAATACTAAATCACTATAACGCAATGGAAAAGGTGGGCGGCGACTTTTATGACTTCTTCCACATGCCTCACGGACAACTGGCAATTGTCATTGCCGATGTATCGGGTCACGGTATTCCTGCCGCTCTGGTCACCACAATGGCAAAAATTACTTTTACAGCGGCCGCTCAGAAGAATAATTCTCCAGCCAAGATATTGGAAGAAGTCAATCAAGACATGTGCCAGTACATCAAAACCGATGACTATTTAACTGTCTTTTTCTTAACCATTGATAGAACTTATCAGGTGACTTATGTCAATGCAGGTCACCAGGTTGGTCTGTTGTACAGGAAGAAAACCGGGAAGATTGAAAGCCTTGATACACCGGGTTATTTTGTTGGTCTCATGGGGGAGATGGGTGAATCTTATGAGGAATCGACTATCCAATTAGATTTTGGTGATCGTATCATGCTCTACACTGATGGGATTATAGAGAGCACCAATCTCAGCAAAGAGGAATTTGGCATTGAGAGGTTAGAAAAACTCTTTTTAGACCACGCTGATAAAACTATTGAAGAACTACAAACCATTGTTATTGATGGGGTAAAAACATATTCGAAAGGGATCAGTCAAAAAGATGATTTGTCTTTAGTCCTGTTGGAATTGGATGAAAAATATGAGAGAGTCCTTCAGACTATTTTTGAAGGGAAAAAGAACTTTAAATTGGGAAATTACAAAGAGAGTATGTTTTTCTTTAAAAAGGCTTTAAAAGCTGACCCCAATAACCTTGAAGTTATACTCAACACTGCTGAATGCTATTTCCACGAGCATCAGTTTGAAGAAAGTATCAAATACTTTGAAACGTACATTACATTAAAATCAAATAATCCTCTTGTCCACTATCATTTAGCTTTGTCCTATTTTAAACTGAAGGATTTTGACCAATCCATTAAGTCCAACAAGATGGCTTTGGATATTGATAAAAATTATGTGAAATCCCTTCACCTTTTAGGCCTGACCCAGAAAAAGCTAAGTAACTATGAAGAAGCCAAACACTATTTCAGTGAACTTCTTAAAATTGAACCTGACAACAAAAAGGCAAAAATGGAAATCAATTATCTCGAATCTCTTGACTAACTGAGAATAGATTTAATGAACCACTTTTTGGACTTTACCACTTCGGAGACAACGAGTACAAATACGTATTTTCTTGATAGACCCATCTATTAATGCTTTTATTGAAACCAGGTTCACCTTCCAATTCTTTTTGGTTTTCTTATGGGAATGACTGACCTGATTCCCGTAAAGTGTTCCTTTACCACATACATCACAAACTCGTCCCATGAAATCCCTCAATATTGTTTTTAGATTGAATAAATATAATAAAAATCCCATAAAGATCAATGGTTTTATTTAGCTTAAAATAAACAAGTTATTTTCAAGTTATCCGATGGTTAATACATAAAATACGATCTAAAATATTGCTTCAAAGAGTAGGAATAAATATGTTTCATAATAAATATCGATTCTTTGCTATTGTTTATATTTTGATATTTCTTTTTATAGGCATAACAGTTCGCCTGACATTTCTTTCGCTTCAGGGTCATAAAAAACCTCATGTTTTATCAAGCCCTAAACTTG
>CAJXGR010000280.1 GCA_913053665.1 uncultured Spirochaetia bacterium | reverse complement strand
CTCAATTTATCTTAATGACGTATAAACGTAAAAATTATACTAATCAATACACAATATATACCAAACTCTATAATTAATATAAGCTTTTTTTCCACTAGAAGGTTGACTAGGATTCTAAATAATATTGCAATTACTCCAACAAAACTTGAAATAAGTCCTGTAAATCCCAACGTACCACTAATTAACCTGTATCTATGTTCTTTTATTTCATAGTCTACAAGTGTATTTAAATTATCGCGTAAAACTTCATAATGGTTTGCTATAAAGATAATCACAATGAGAAGTAATATATGGATTCTTATCCAAAGAGTATTTTTTTTGAATAAAATCACAGCTATTACAATATAAATGATGGATACAAAAAGTGGACCAAATAACTCAAAGCCAGGGGCATCAAACATTAGACAGAACTCCTTAGTTTTTCTGTTATCTGCTTTTATCCTGTAATTTTTGTGCCAACATTAAATTAGACCTATCTTTTCGATAGGTGTATCCATAACTAAAGGGTAGCGGGCCTTTTGAGTGCTTCTTCATGTTCTCACGAAGCTTCCGCTGGACGCGTCCATTGAAAATATGTACCGGTCTTTTGTAATACCCATAATAGCTTAGCTTCCAATTGTCGTTGAGAAAGTGTTTTAAGGGGACACCTGAATCGTCCTGAAGGATGTAATCGCTTTTGGACGTAATCGTATCTCTTATTTTAGTAAATAATATATAGTTATGCATCAAATAAGAAGCGGACTTTATAATCGTTGTAAAGGGTGTCTGACTCTCAATATAGGGTATAAAATTAGGATAGAGTTTGAGCATCTTGTTTTCTACATCCACTTTAAAGTAGCGTAATCTTTGGATGTGAGACGCTTTATCTTTCCTGAAGAGGATTTCAATCCCCGGGATGTAAGCCTTTTCATTGAGTGATTTATTATCCCTTACAATCTGTGACTTTGAATTGATCCATATTTTCTTGACATCCAGAACCTCATAATCAAGTTTAGCCAGAAAGTACATCATAACGCCTGCTATGCCACTGAAAGAACGATCTCCAAGATTTCTGATCATATTTTTGGTGACAAAAAAGTTGACCTTCAGGATGGTGCGTATGGCCTTGGCCAACTGCCAGAGTCCACTGTGAGCCTTAGTATAGGTGAGTTTTAGAGGCTCAGGTACGATTCCGGGTTCTTCAAGACCAAAGAGAATGTAGTCTTTGGCATCAGGGAAAAAGGCTAACATATTGATAACATCCGGCCCACTAAAGGGATAAAAGACCGTATTATTCGTATTCCTGGGGAGATTTGCTTTTCGCCACTTTATGATTTTCTCTATATTAGACGCCTGAAAGAGCTTCCAAAGGTCACGATTATGCTTTTTATAGGCTGAGTAGTTCTTTTTCTGAGACCAATCGTAGAGCTTGGACTGTTTGGATAAGTCTTTCCCCGCGAAAAACCGGGCGATGTCATTGGTGAGTGGATCGTAATCTGATGAAGAAGCTGGACTCACCGTATTGGACTGAGTTATTCCTTTTTCTGCCAGGGCGTTTCCCTCTCCATCCTGGTTAGACCCCTTCTCCAGTGGTTTTATCTTAATCATTGAAGTTTTGATCATTGGCTCACCCTGGTTGACTCTGGGTGTTTCTCCCGCAATCCTTGACTTGTGAAGGGTATTGTTAGTGACAGAATTGTCTTTCTTGGTCTTATAGGTGATACGGGACTTGTTTATTGAGCTTTTTTGATCGCAGGAAATAAAAGCCATGAATATTAAAGCCACGGTCAGGCCATAAAGGATTTTGTGAGACTTTATCCTATTGCTTGTGACTGATTTTAAGTGTGTTTTGGTGTACAAAATCTCCCCTCAAACATTTTATACGGATTCTCTATAAGAAAACCATCGTATGATGCCATTCAATGGATTAAATATTAATATATCAACAAAATAATCTGCTTTACTTATGAGATAGGCTATCGATATGAGGTGAAATATCGGTAATTTGTATAAAAAAGACAATTGAAAAATTAATATTAAAGTGGAATGAATGGGTGTAATGGGGTCTGGGCTTAAATAAAACTATTTTCCTTTAAGGAATAGACTTCCAAAGTAATATTACTGTATTAATACGTCAGAAATGCCTTTCTACAAGGTAGAGTATACTCTCAATTATCCGTATTACAGTTGCTGTCTTTGAGGTGTTTGCTCTAGTGGGTCTGGGAACTCTATAAAAATATGTTTTTTAGACATGAGAAATAATCAAATAGATGAGTTATAAATTATGATGCCAAAGGCTTTTGAAGTATTGCTTAGAGATGAGATATCCTCTAAACGTCTGGATGGAAGCTATAAGTCGGAAAGAATTATCATCACCGCTCAGGATAGTGAGATTCAAACCGAGGAATCCGGAAAGACGTTATTGAACTTTTGTTCCAATAATTACCTTGGCCTTTCCAATCACCCTGACGTGAAAATGGCGGCTCAGAAAGCTATTGAGAGTCATGGGTTTGGGATGTCCTCCGTCCGGTTTATTTGTGGGACTCAAGACCTTCACAAAGACTTGGAGAATAGATTGTCCCGCTTTCTTCTTAAGGAAGATACGATTCTTTATAACTCCTGCTTTGACGCCAATGGTGGACTCTTCCAGAATCTACTTGGTTCAGATGACGTGATCCTTAGTGCCTCACTGAATCATGCCAGTATCATCGATGGCGTTCGTCTCTCCAAAGCTAAAAAGATGCTCTACCATTATGACGACGTGAATGAACTGAACGATCGGCTGAAGGAAGCCCATGAATCAAGGTTTAAAGTGGTTGTTACGGATGGCGTTTTTTCTATGGAGGGAGAATTGGCCTCTCTGGACAAGATTGTTCAGGTGTGTCAGGATCACGAAGCCCTTCTGGTCGTTGATGATTCTCATGCCACCGGATTTATCGGTGATCACGGGAGAGGTACAGCCGAATATTTTGGCGTCCATGATCAGGTGGACTTGTTTACAGGGACTTTAGGCAAAGCTCTGGGGGGTGCGACTGGGGGGTATATCTCCGGGAAAAGAGAGATCATTGAGTGGCTTAGAAACACTTCACGTCCTTACTTATTCTCTAATTCTCTGGCTCCAGCGATTATTGGAGGAGCTATTCAAAGTATCAACATTGTTGAAAGCAAAGAAGGGAATGAATTGATGGGGCGTTCCAAGAGGAACACAGGGTATTTCAGAGAGGAAATGAATAAGAAAGGCTTTCAGATCAAAAAAGGAATCCACCCAATCGTTCCCATCATGGTTGGAGAGGCAAATATCGCTACGTCCATGGCTGAAGATCTTTTAAAGGACGGGATTTATGTGACAGGATTTAGCTATCCTGTGGTACCAAAAGGAGAAGCAAGGATAAGAGTGCAAATATCGGCTATTCATACGATGGATCAGATAGATAAGGCTATTGAATGCTTTGTGAAAGAGGGAAATAAATATGAGGTGATAGGATGAAAGACATGTGGGCCTATGTTTATGACAGTCAAAAAGTGAAAAAGAAGAGAGTAGCCCGGCCTGTCCTAAGGCCTAAGGATGTCTTGGTCCAGATAGATCGTGTGTCTATTTGTGGGAGTGACTTCCATATCTTTGCGAACGACGATTGGGCTAAAGAGTCTATAAGTCCTGGGATGGTCATCGGTCATGAGGGTTGTGGGACAGTAGTCGAAGTGGGTGAAGAGGTGCAAAGTATGAGTGTTGGAGACTATGTGGCTTTAGAATCCCATTATGCCTGCCCTGAATGTGAAAAAGAAGGAAAAGATGGGGATTCCTGCCCCCACTATGGAATTATAGGCGTTCATGGCAGTCAGTCAAGCAAAAACGACCATGAGACGGGAGGGGTTTTTGCCGAATTCATTGCAATCCCTCATTACTGTTGCTATCCAGTCACTGAGAAGATTAGAGATGAAATGAATCCTTCCTTACTGGAACCTGCCGGGAATAGTTGGGAAATCATCCGCTATCTTAGAGAATATGGGTTACCTCGCCATCTTGCCGTCTATGGGTGCGGTCCCCACGGATTGAATATGCAACTTTTTGCTCGTCACGCAGGGATTAAGAATATCGTGGCTTTTGAAACCGATCCCTGGCGACTGGATTATGCAAAGGATTTTGCCGCGGCCCATCATGTCATTAATCCTCGTGAAACCAGTCTTGATGAGATATTAAGTCTCACAAATCACGACGGGTTCGACGTGGCCATCGATATGGTGGGGAATTTAGGGGTTGTAGAAAGCTGTAAGGATATTGTGAGGGACAGGGGAATGGTGATCCTATTTGGCTTACCCAGTCATGAAGCCCTTATAGCCCACGGGGAAAACTTTTCACAGATTATCTTTAACAATGAAAAGCTCGCCATTCAGCATAAAGAAAAGAATATAACGTTAAGGGGATTTACGGGCCGAACACGAAAAACATGGGTTGAACTGTTGGAAGCATTGGATGAAAGTGCCTTTTTAAGGGAAAAACTATCTCAGCCCCTCAAAATGATGGGCAGTCTTCACGACCTGGAATCCTTTATCCATCAGTCTAATGGTCACTATTTAAAGGTTGGCTTGAGAGCGTTTAATAATAAATTAACGTGAGTTCGATATGTAAATTGCTATATAATAAAGAGTAAGACCCCTCACCCTAACCCTCTCCCAAAGGG
>CAJXGR010000279.1 GCA_913053665.1 uncultured Spirochaetia bacterium | reverse complement strand
ATGTCCAATCCCTGCTCCCAGAGGCGATGATACATTTCTTTTTCTAGCGCACGGACCTGGTTTAATATATAAATCACCTGTCCACCTGTATCCGGGAGGCCCAAGACTTTATCCTGACCGAAAAACCCGTGTGGGCTTAAGGTGACCACATTAAAGATCATAGGAATACGGCTGAGAAATCGTTCCAGGCGATGGGGTTCAGAGGCCTCCAGTATATCCGATAGTAATGTCAGGGTATCTCTCATCCGCCCAACGTTTCGGCCCCATCCGGGTAAAAGTCCCAGGCCCTCAAGATGCTGACCTACTTCGTTCCATCCAGCATCCTGGGATTGCTGCTTTAAATAGCTTTCTGCATTGCGTAGAACTTGGCGTAGCTCCTTAAAGTTTTCTATACGCTGACTTAGCATAAGTTGTTGGCCCTGATATTGGTGGAGCCTCAAAAACTCAAGAAGTCCCATATCTTCTTTCCCAATATCCTGAAAGAGCTTGCTGGAAAGATGACGATTGAGGAAAGACACGCCCTGACCAATGGTTCTGGACTCTTTAAGTTTTGGGAAGTCCCGCTCAAAGGGGCCTAAATCAATCTCTAAAAGCCAATTATCGGTGTCTCCATTGATTTGACGTTCCTTAAAATTAAGGTATTCAGCGGTTGACACAGGTTCTATAATAATATCATCTATGTGAAAGCGTAAAAACTCCCAGCGACCGATTCTTGGCCGAACACCCAAATAGATCCACGGACTGTGGACGGTGGCCTCTTGCGTGTAGTAAATGATCTTCTGAAGAGGGGTATCACCACTGAAGTGGGCTTTATCCTCTTCCGAACAGAATATCAGGAACTCATCCCATATGTCGGATCGAAGCAGGAAAGTTTTGTCAAGAGACATATATCGGCGTAGCAGGATGAAGATGTCCTGTCGATGCTCATCAACATAGTCCAGAAAGGTTTTTAGCATGATGTCTCCATGTGAAAAGTGATAGTGCCAAACTGACAACTGAAGGGTTTCTCCAACTACCTGTAGGGGCTTGATTAATCAAGCCCCTACAGGTAGTTATCACTATCCGAAAAAGTTATAGTAATGAATCCCTTCGGTTATACCCCAGGCGTATTGCCCTTTAGCAAAGAAAATATGAGGATCACCTCTTAGTTTTTCCAGTTCAGAACTGTAATTACCTACCACTATCGCTAAAGTATTCCCTCTGAGCATCTCTTCATCATTCCCCGAATCCCCTGCGACCAAAATGTGCTCGAAAGGCAGGCCCCATTTTAGAGCGAAATAACGGACAGCCAAGCCCTTTGATGCACGGATTGGGAGAATATCCAGATACTGGTGATGAGAGTAGACAACATTGACGTGTAGATGTTCTCTTCGCAAGTAACTTTTAATTTCTCTGATAGTTGGCGATTTATCAGGATCAATATAATAGCTTATTTTATGCTTCCGTTGATCCACATCTTTTTGGATGATAATACCCGGAAGGCCTTTCATCACCTGATAGACAGCATCCGGTTTCCAGAGACGATCTATGTGCTTTTCCCAGTTTAGATCTTTGACCAATCGAGGCCCGTAGTGAATCTCGCTACCCACACTGGTGATCAGAACGTCTGGAATGGGGGCTTTCCATTTCTTTAAAACCTGAACGGCACTCTCTATCCGGCGACCAGTGGCTATACCAAAACTCACTTTGCTACTCACACTACGAATGCATTCTTTCAGATTTCGCAGACCCTCTTTATCGCCCAGTAAAGTATTGTCTATATCAGAAATAACAAAACGATCCGCTGTTACAAGATTTGCCTTTCTCTGCTTGGAAGGATCTTTTCTTTTAGACCCTTTTGAGACAAGTTTCTTGATTTCACGAACATACTTTTGCACGTGGGCCGACCAAGTGAAGTGCTTCTTAGCTCCAATTATACCACTCTTAGACCATTTTCGCCATCTCTCTTTATCTGATAAAGCCTTGATAAGGGTTTCAGCCATAGCATCCTCATCGAGTGGATCAATAAGCAATCCGTTTTTGCAGCAAGCTATAATATCCTGTGGGCCACCATCTCTCGTGGCTACGATTGGAAGACCACTGGCCGCCGCTTCGATAAGTGTTAAGCCGAAAGGTTCTGTGAGAGCTGGATTTATGAGGACTCCCTGACGTTTGGCCGCCAAGCGGTAGATATCCGGGATATCATTGGAGCTATGGCTTTTGGGATAAGCGATCTGCCCATATAAGTCATAACGGTCTATCAGTAAGAGAAGTTCTGTGAGGACCCCTCGCGTCCCCTTCTCAGTGGTGGCAATATCTTCCCGATTCCCTGCAATGATAAGGAGGTTGGCCAGTTGACGAAGGGATTTACTTTTCCCATAGGCATGGATCAGGGTGCTGATGTTTTTTCTTGGGTCTGGACGGGAAATAGCAAGGATCATAGGCTTTTGAGGCTCTTTAAGAAAGCGATCGATAGTTCCTTCAATGGGAGGCTTTATCCATCGGCCTTTGGGAGGGTAGAACCGATCTAATTCAACTCCTGGAGGGATGATCACCATCCGTTTGGGTTGATAGTTGTCGTAGAGGGAATATTGCTCAGTGACCTCCTGATTGGTGCTTGCGATGACTTTGGAGGCAGAATCCAGGGTGATTTCTTCGGCTTCTATCCGTCGACGTATGTTATAATGGCTTTCCATATATTCCTT
Organism: uncultured Spirochaetia bacterium; assembly: GCA_913053665.1. Lineage (GTDB taxonomy): Bacteria > Spirochaetota > UBA6919 > UBA6919 > UBA6919 > CAJXGR01. The sequence continues at coordinate 1,994 of CAJXGR010000279.1, read as the reverse complement.
CTTCACTCCTTGATCGACAAGCCTCTGAAGCTTAACACGGCCCAAGGAATGGCCTGTCTGGATCATTGGGACCTCTAAAAGACCTGCCAAACGGGAGGCAACATAACCCGCATCGGCATAATGCCCATGAATGATGTGAGGATAAAGGCCTGTCTGACGAATATAATACAAAGCCTGATCAGTAAAGCTATCGAGGTGGGGCCAGAGGACATCTTTTCGTAAATAACGTCGCGGGCCGAAGGGAAGACGAATGATATAAGCGTCTTTTGCAATCTCTTCTCTAGGCTGAGCATAGACATCAGGTATCCTGGAATCCTTTACAGCCCGTGTTAATAGATCAACACGGCCAATATCGGGGTGCTGAATCAAGGATCGGGCTAACTCCACCACATACTTTATCTGCCCTCCCGTGTCCGAATCACGGCCTAACTCCATGTTATCGCTTCGAATCAAGCCATGAACACTGATCAAGATAATATAAAGGCCATTACTTTGCATCATCTTTGTTCCATTGGTCGATATATGAAGAATAGAAGGTCGAATCTTGTGTAGTTGCCCCTTGAATCTCACATACAGAGGAAGCGAAACTTATAGCTCTTTCTAATAGGCGATTTACAGGCCATCCATTGGTCAAGCCCAGTAGGACAACAGATGTAAAGGCATCCCCGGCTCCCACCGTATCTATGAGTTGTTTGGGTGGAACAGGATTGATCCGGATGGTTTCCTGCCCCGTGACGAGTATTGCTCCTTCAGCACCCAATGTAACAAACAGAAGTTCTAAATGATATAATGAGGCCAATTGGTTTGCAAGGCTTTTAATATTGCTGGAAGGGACTTTAGAGCTTTTAAGAATAGTAAAAAGCTCTTCGTCATTGAGTTTCACCCATCGGGCCCTTTGTAAATCCTTTTCTATAGTGGATGGATCCCACCACGGCTCTCTGAGATTTATATCCACAAAGCCCGGTAAATGGGTCTGTTGGAACAGGACGTTTAATGTAGAAGATGACTCATGACTCCGTTCAATAAGAGAACCATGATATATTAGGGAGAATGTATCCTCTTGAAGCAGGTTTAAGGCCTCTTCGCCGATGAAATCGTAGGCCTGTTGGGATAGAATGTCATATTTCGGGATGCCTTTTGAGTCCAGTTGAATATGAACCTGACCACTGGGATAGGTTTTGTCGGACTGAAGGCCTGTTAGATCCATGTTCCACTCATCCATGATATTATAAATCCTTTCTCCCAGGGCATCCTCGCCGATACGGCTGATGAATAAGGGCTTTAATCCGAAACCCTGGAGGTTCCAGGCAACGTTAAAGGGAGCCCCCCCCATAACAGAGGTTCCATCAGGGAAAATATCCCATAAGACCTCGCCAAAGATCGCTGGACGGCCTATAAGCTGAGAAACTGGTTTCATGTTTTATGACTTATAATGATTTCGTAATTTACACTATAATATAGCTATTTTTATTGTAAGTTCTGATAAAAAAATTGTCACGCGTCTATTGAACTTGGCTATTTAGATTATTTATTTGGAATAAAAGGCTTTATATATTATTATTATCCGTATGGGACTAACTGATTTTGTACGTAGAAAGTTGTTTAGAAGGAAACCTCATGAAATAGAAGCATTTGTTGGGGACGGCACTGTTCTTTACACCGAATTAAGAAACTGGGATTTCTTTGAAACCTATACACCAACACAAATGATAAAGTTCTTAAATAAGTATCTTACTAACTCGATTGAAATTATAGAACAGCATTCTGGAACAGTTGTACAGTATGAAGGAGATGTTATCCAGGCTTTTTGGCACCCTCAAGTCAATGCTATTAATCATACTCAATCAGCGTTTATCGGGGCGATGGAAATATTATCTGCTTATAAGGATCAAATATCGAAATATAAATCCTATCCTGTTCTCTGTATAGCTCTCGGCACGGAAGAGTTAAGAGGGGATTTTTTTGGGCCTATACGCCAATTCCAAATACTGGGT
>CAJXGR010000278.1 GCA_913053665.1 uncultured Spirochaetia bacterium | reverse complement strand
ACATTGTCATTCATTTCCACGGCCAGCGTATGTTGCCCCGCGGATACCTTGGCAGTGCGATAGATATCGACGCCCAGGTCACTGTAGAGGCCCGGTGCACGGGCAACTTCCTCAAGCAGCAGTTTACCATCCAGTAGTCTTCTATCAATGAGTTGGACAAGGATTTCTGCCGCTTGATTCTGTGGCAAAGCCCAGTCATTATAGGTTTGAGCAGACTTCGAGAAGCTTTGAGAGACTTTTTCCTTGTTCAAATAGGGGATAAGCATAAGACACTCTTTCTATTGCGATCTATTTTCTTGAATACTAAATAAATATCAACCCCCATAAAACATTTTGTCCCCAAGATCCTTAACCTTCAGGCTAGAATCATCAGGTCGACCCTCTGGTTGATTTCTAAGTTCCACATTAATGATCTCAGCAAGAAAGATATGGTGATCCCCTTTTTCGATGATCTCTATCACTTTACACTCCAGGGAAGCAGAGCTGTTGGCAAGCAAAGGAATCCCCAAAGCACCCTGTTGGAGGGGTTCACCGTCAATGGAATCCCCCACAGGCTCTTGGTGCTTAAAGAACTTGGAGGCAACATCTTTTTGATCCTTGCTCAGAAAGTTGACAGCAAGCTCACCGGCTTCTTTGCATATTGTGTAGGTCTCAGACTCTACCTTCACGGCAAGAGCTATCATAGGCGGCTCAAAGGATGCTTGAGTCACCCAACTGATGCTGGAAGCCGCCATCCTGCCGTCCTTGGCTTTCGCGGTCAGAACGTAGAGTCCATAAGGGATCATCCTTAAGACTACTTTTTTATCATCTATATTCATATTAAACTCCTAATGAAAGGGCATGGGTCAGACAGCTTTCAATTAAATCCTGTTGAATAAAATCCATCTCAACCCAATAAACTACAAAAGATAATACTTTTTATCAAGTGACAAAGTGGTTTTTCATGATTTTGGCTAAATTATCATGAGATCCATTGAAGGCATCCTCAAGTCCGTTAAAATAACCCATCTTGAATGCGACTCCTGGAGGAACATCAGCTTGGCTAGGAGCATTCGGATTATTTGAAAGGCTTCTTTCAACCTTTCATTTATTACTTAGACAATGGGCTGGAAAAATGGATTATAAAAATGCCTATTTTTTTACTCATTTTCTTGTCTTTTGATGGATTGGAGATTTAATACAGGGATGAGCTAAAGTCAAGGTATTATATTTTCATGACCTATCCACTGTTCGTTTGTATACACGACTTGGCAAAATAATCTAAAAAAATAATGCCTTTTCTTAATTTATTGGTATTATTGTATTAGAAATCAAATAAATGGAACGCTTATGATACCCCTAGTCGAAATCCCTGATTCAATCAAAGACTTTCTAAGTCACTACTCGGATCTTTTTCCTGAGGACCAGGACTTTGAAGCTGTCGGCCGTTATATTAAGGACTTATTATGAGTCCCAATAAGACATTACAAGGTATTTATGACTTGCAAGTCTGGCCTGATAAGGAAATGAGTAGACGATCCATGCATAATAAAGTGTTTAAAAGTGGATGGGACTATCATGAGCTCATGAAAAGGCATCGAGACCTGGTCTCCAAAGATCATCAAGGGAGGCATGGCCAAGAAGTCATTGTCCTGGACTGGACTTTAGGGCATCATAATCGGGGGCCCGAGATTTTCGGCAATAAGTGGCAGTATGACCCGGCGTTAAGGACTAACTGCTTTTCTCAGTTGCTGCTTACAGCCTGTGTCACGAACAAGAAGTTTATAGATCCTATTGAAATAGTTGTTCAGAAACCCTCTTTGGAAAAAAAAAGAAAGAGACTACTTGACTATGACAGCAAAAGAAGATTATGATAATCTGGAGTCCTTGCATGAAAGGATGTTAGAGCTTTTGCATCACCGTCTTCATTGTATGGAGTATAAGAAGCGAACAGAAATATTTTTAGATATTGTTCAGGAAGTTGAATCGGAGAATCATTTCCCTAATGCAAATTATGCCTTTGATAGTGGGGTGATGAGTTTGGACCTCTGTCGGTTTATAGAGGAAAAGGGTAAACACTGGGTGACAGAGGTCGCACGGAATCGTCATATTATGTGGGATGGATATTATCAGCGGGTTGATGGGGTGGCAGAGAGATTGAAGGATGAGCATCCCGAGAGTTTTCGTTATCTTGAGGTAAAGCAACGAAATAACACAATGAAAGAGTACTGGATATTCACAAAGGCTGTTCGGATCAAGAAATATGGGAAGAAACGTCTTGTAATAGCTTATGAGAGGGAGGATTTATCAGATGAACCTCATTTTTTCTTAAGCTCAGCCAATCATTGGGAATCGGTAAAGATTTTGAAAACGTGGAGTTATAGATGGTCTATCGAGGTATAATATTGGCGGAAATAAATTGTCATTTTTTAGCATAGAAAAGGATTGTAAGAGATAAAAAACTAGCTTAAGTTAAGGAAACCCTCTTCTACAGGTTTTCACAGTGCTAAGTTACTGAAAATAGGAATCTCGCTCTGAAAACGAATCTTAGCTTTCTCTTTATCCCGCCACACCCGTCGGTAAAAGCTCCAAATGCAAGCCATTAAGTCTTTTAAGCTCTCGTGGTAACGACAATGAGTCACACTTTCCCTTAGCCATTTCCATAACTTCTCGCAAGAATTCATCTTAGGACTGTATTTAGGAAATCTAATCCTATGGACATTATCTATTTCATTATCTTTCAATACTTTCCATACTCTCTTCTCGCTATGCCAAGGGGCATTGTCTTCCAGGACAATTAATTCTCTATCCGGATACCTCTTAGATAAATAGACCAGAAAATCACCATAATCCTCGCTGACAATCCGTTTAGGAGCCTTCTTTAAAGTAAAATCTCCTTCCAATGGGTCGACTGCTCCAAGCATCTTGATGCTTTCAAAGCGACCATTGCTTTCAGGAATTTCAGCTATCTCTCCTTTTCGATACCAACCCGAATGAAGGGTTCCATCCCGCCTAAAGCCTGCCTCATCCGTGCAAAGAATCTTAGCTTTTCTCCCTTTTTCTTTTCCTTTCTTGACAATCTCCTCTATCCTTTCAGGAAAAGCTTTTAGAAACAATTCTTGCTCAATAGGATCCGCCAAAAGGCTTTTCATTCTAGGGCGTTTATAGGAAAAGCCCATCTCTTTTAGCAATTCACACATTCTTCTCGTTGAATAATTGACCCCATACTCTTTGTGAGCAAAGTTACATGCTAATTTACTTGTCCAATATCCTTTATCATAGCCATATTCTGTTGGGGGCTTCTTTAATTTCTCTGATAAGCAAAGGAAATCTTCCCTAAGGAGTTTTTTTTTTGACCTTCTGGGGGCTCATAAATAAGCCCTTCACTTCCTCTATCATTGAAACCCTTTATCCAGCTACGAATACTTCGCTCATCGTGTCCTAAAATGCTGGCTACAAAAGGAACAGTATGATCCATAGCGATCATTTTCACTGCCAACCAGCGTTCTGCTTCTCTCTTATTCTTAGATCCCTTATATTTTCTGGTCATATCGGCAATCGACAAGCCGTGAAAGTTTTCTATTCTAATCATAAGTAAAAATTAATCATTTCTTTAGTCAAAGAAAAACTTTTCTGCAAAGCTTTCTTATAATCTTTTCTCGCTTGTATTATATTTACACCATGAAGCAGACAGTCACTCCAAAAAAGGCTAAATATCATCACACAGAAGCCAATGCCTCCATCTATAATCGTCTCGAGGATGATGGATTTCGCTATCAGCTTATAGAAGGAGTTCTGGAAATGGCCCCCTCCCCGTTTGCCTTTCACCAGAGGATTTTATGGGAATTATCCGCTATTTTTTCAGAGTTCTTAAAGTCAAATCCTGTAGGAAAGTTCTTTTTTGCCCCCTTTGATGTTGAACTCAACGATCACAATATCTATCAGCCGGATCTCCTTTTTGTATCCAACAATCGGCTTAATATCATTACGGAAAAGCGAGTGGTAGGCCCTCCCGATCTGGTGATTGAAATCTTGTCCAAAGGCACCCGGAAATTAGACCTCACCACTAAATATCGACTCTATGAGGAATCCGGCGTATTGGAGTACTGGATCGTTGATCCTGACAACAAAAGCTTTTCATTCTATGAATTAAAAGGCGGGAAGTATCAAGAAATCGTTGTTGGAGAGAGCTATTCAAGTCAAGTCTTAAAGCCCCTTGAGATGACTCCCTCCGATTTCTGGCAAACAATAGGATAGTGTTCTCACAAAGCGATACGGCCTTTTATAGTTCTTTTTAGGTCGTGATAAAATGTAACTGATTTCCCCAATCGATTGGATTTTACTATATTTACATCATGAAACAGGCAGTCTTTCAAAGAAAAGTAAAATATCACCAAACAAAAGCCAATGTCTCCATCTATGACCATCTTGAGGATGATGGGTTTTACTATCAGCTTGTAGAAGGGGTATTATACGTGGCACCATCCCCATTTACACTTCACCAAAGGGTTTCAAGTAAATTAAATGATTTAATCATCAGTTTCTTGAAGACTCACCCTCTTGGAGAACTTTTTTATGCTCCATTAGATGTTGAACTCAATGACTTAAACATCTTTCAGCCGGATCTCCTTTTTGTATCCAACAATCGATTGGAGATCATTACGGAAAAGCGGGTAGTAGGCCCTCCCGATCTGGTCATTGAAATCTTGTCCAAAGGCACCCGGACA
>CAJXGR010000277.1 GCA_913053665.1 uncultured Spirochaetia bacterium | reverse complement strand
AGCAAAATGTAAGTTTACAAAAGCAAAATGTAAGTTTACAAAAGCAAAATGTAAGCTTACAAAAGCAAAATGTAAGTTTACAAAACTATTTTGTTCGTTTACAATATTAAATTGCAGTCATTAAAAATCACGGGTTGACAAAGGGCTTTTGCTACTGTGATCTTATAGAAAATGGGTGAATCAAAGAGGAAGACTTTATGGAACAATTACAAACCAACTTGAATCATGTTTGGACTTTGGTGGCAGGCATTCTGGTATTCTTTATGCAAGCGGGATTTATGGCATTGGAGTCGGGTCTGGTGCGGTCGAAAAACTCAATCAACGTGGCCATCAAGAACTTTATGGACTTCACCATATCATCTTTGGCTTTCTGGGTCGTTGGATTCATCATTATGTTTGGTGTCACCCAGGGAGGCTGGTTTGGCTGGGGGGGGATAGGAATCCCGGAAACGCCGGGAAAGTGGAATTATACATTCTGGTTTTTTCAGGTGGTCTTTGCTGGCACATCGGCAACCATTGTTTCAGGGGCCATTGCTGAGAGGACTAAATTCGGCCTCTATCTTTTTATTTCTTTAGCCATTTCCATATTGATTTACCCCGTTTTTGGTCACTGGGCTTGGGGAAACTTGTTTAACAAAGGAAACGAGGTCTTTCTGGCCTCCAAAGGCTTTATAGATTTTGCCGGATCTTCTGTCGTTCACTCAGTTGGCGGCTGGGTAGGACTGGCTGGAGCCATTGTTGTTGGCCCACGCTTGGGTAAATATGTTAAAGGGAAGGTCAATACTATTCCAGCCAATAATCTGAGTATGGCGACCCTGGGGGTTTTTATCCTATGGCTTGGCTGGTTTGGATTTAACGGAGGCAGTACCACCGAAGGCACGGCTGATATAGGAATTATCATAGTTAACACGAATTTAGCCGCTGCAGCAGGAGGAATGACTGCTTTACTCGGTATTTGGATCATCAGGAAAAAGGCTATTGTAGAGTACGCTTTAAATGGAGTTTTAGGGGGATTAGTCAGCATTACGGCCAACTGTAATTTAGTGTCTCCTGAATCAGCCATAATCATAGGGTCTATAGGTGGGATATTGGTCAACCTGTCCGTTTATTTCTTTGACAAGCTCCTTAAAGTAGACGATCCGGTGGGTGCGATTTCAGTTCATGGGGTCTGTGGGGTGTGGGGGACCATGGCGGTTGCTCTATTTGTTCCTTTAAAGGATCTCAAAGCAAATATGTCAAATATCCCTGGCTGGACAAGACTTGATCAGCTGGGAATCCAGGGATATGGTGTTCTAATAGCGTTTTTATGGGCTTTTGGAGTGGGTTTTATTATCTTCTGGGTTCTGAAAAAAACCGTTGGCCTTAGACCCAGTCCTGAAGATGAAAAAACAGGGCTCAACTTTACTGAGCATGAGGCTCGTAATGTTCTTGGAGACACGGCAAAGGCTATGAGCGAGATTGCAGAAGCCAAAGGGGACTTAACCCAACGCATAGATGCTGAAGCCGGGGATGAGACGGGCGAAATCGGAGTGCTTTTCAACAGCCTTTTAGACTGGCTTCAGGATACCGTACTGCAGTTTAAGAACTTTTCCGGTCAAATATCTCACATCAGTTCTGATCTCGTGAATGGGGTGAAATTGGTGGAAGAAGCGATTCACAAAACCATGGACTCTATGGGCAAGGTGGACGAAAGCACGTCAGTCCATGAGGGGATTATCCAATCGACCAAGCAGAGGCTGGAACATATTGTATCCATTGTGACTCGGGTGGTTGGAGACACACACGATCAATCAGCCCATATCATAGAGGCTTCAGCTGCCATTGAAGAAATGGTAACCTCTTTCAGTCAGGTAACGGATATGGCTACTGAAGCCTTGACTATTTCAAAGAACCTCCTATCTGTTGCGAAAACGGGAGGGGAAGATATTCGTCTGCAAATTAGATCGATTCAGGATATTGAGGCTTCTTCCCACGAGGTGGTGGAAATCGTTAGCCTTATTGATTCTATCTCGACTAAAACCAATCTTTTGGCGATGAATGCCGCCATCGAGGCGTCTCATGCTGGTTCTGCCGGGAAAGGTTTTGCCGTTGTGGCTTCTGAAATCCGTAAGCTTGCTGTCAATACGGCCACTAGTGTTAAAGCCATTTCAGATATTGTAGGTTCCATAATCGAGAAGATCAATCGGGCTGTGGAAACAGGCGGGAAGGCTGAAAACGCTCTCAATGAGATTCTAAGTGATGCTCAGAAGGTATCTGAAATCAATACACAGATTGCAGACGGGACTCAAGAGCAATTGAGTATATCAAAGGAAGTATTAATCGCTGTAGATCACCTGAATAGTATCACGGCCGCTATCCAGGACTCTATGGATCAGGAAAAAATGGAAAGCGAAGAGATAGGATCCACCATCAAGGAGCTGGTAGACGTGGCTCATCAGATCAAAGAGCGTGTGGATAATCAGGTTGTCTATACCAAGAAAGTTCTGGACTATATACTGGATATTGAAAAAAACGCTGAAGCAGGGGACTCAATGGCAATCCAACTGGGGAATCTGATTAATCAATTTAAACTATCCAAAGGCCTAAATGAGGCTTATTAGCCCAGAGAGACAACGTGTGATAAGCGAATAGAAAATACTTTGCTTTCTTCAGGAAAATTATTATACTATATGAATTAACGAGGTGTTGTATTGTTTAGCCTACTGATCAGCCTTTATACTCATACGGGATCATGGGTGAATAATTAATCAACAGAAGTATCGTAAATTATAAGGGATAACTCTATGCCTAAAGTTGGACTTGTCTTATCCGGATGTGGGTATCTGGATGGATCAGAGATTCAGGAAACGGTCATCACTCTTTTGGCATTGGATCGTCATGGAGCAACTGTCCTGTGCATGGCTCCCAACATTGATCAGATGCATGTTATAGATCATACAACGGGTGAGCCAATGTCAGGGGAGAAACGCAATGTCCTTTTGGAAGCGGCCCGTATCGTTAGGGGTCAGATAAAAGATATTAAAGATGTCTCAGCCAATGATTTTGATGCACTTATCTTTCCAGGGGGCTATGGGGCGGCCCAAAATCTCTCCGACTTTGCCGTAAAAGGTGGTGATTGCTCGGTCAATCAGGATGTGGAGCGTTTGATTAAAGAGACATTAGAGGCTCACAAACCTTTAGGGATGATTTGCATCAGTCCTGTGGTCATCTCTAAAATCCATAAGGGTAGTTCTAAAAAGCTAAAGCTCACTATCGGTACTGATAAAGACACTGCTAATGCCTTAATCGGCATGGGGACGGATCACATCGACTGTCCTGTGAAGGAACATGTTGTGGATAAAGAGAATAAGATCGTATCTTCGCCCGCCTATATGTTTGGTCAAAGTAGAATCTCTGAAGTGGCTGAAGGTATTGAAAAGACGGTTCAGGAAGTCCTGGGACTCATATAATCTTTTGTTTATTAGAAGAGTCCATAAAATACTCTTTGCTTTAAAAGCCTTAAGGAAAAGTCTAAAAAATAGATCCAACCCAATCAACCCGCCCTATGATAGTCATTAGTATTCATCATCCGACTTAATCATAAGGTATATAATGAATAATCAATCGTATCAGGATAGAACATGAAGCATTTATTTGTTTATAGTATAATATTTAGTTGTTTATTGATTCTAACAGGCTGTCCTAAAAAGACTTCTCCAAAGGTGATTTCTCCTGAAGGGGATCATGGCAACAATGAGGCCCATCAGCCGGATAAGTCTTTCCATAATGGTAATTTGCCAGGCAATGAGGATAACTATGATCTAAAGTATTTCACTCATAGAAATTATTGTGCTAAAAACAACCAATATCGGTATTTCAAGGCGATAGACCCATCCACCGGAAAAGAACTAAAGAAGTATTTTGAGGTTCTTTATTATAAAAACACTAGACAGATAGCCCTTGAGTCCTCCCACATAGACAGCAAAACTCCTCATGGGATTTGGTATTACAACAATCCGAAAGGGCTGAAAACCAGGATAGAAGAGTATAAATATGGGGACTTGGATGAGGAAACCCTCTTTGAATACGACGATACGGGAAACAAGAAATCTGAGACCATTTATATCTATAAGGATGGTAAAAAGAAATTACGTGTCAAATCTCTTTACGTCTATAAAAAGAGTCCTGACAAAAAGGTTCTTGAGAAGATAGAGTACTTTAATGCAGGGTATTTAGACGCTAGCGAAGAGTTTGAGTACAATTCCAAGGGACAGGTCAGCAAGAAAAGCTTTTATCACATTCAATTCGAGAGATTTCTAAATAGATATATACTGTATAACTATGACTCAAAAGGCAATCTGTTAAAAGAAGAAGTTTATAACAAAGATAATAAACGTGTTGCAATGACTAAATACAAATACAATAAACAAAAGCTTTTGCTATCCAAACGCCGTTATGAGGTGAGTAAAAACGATCAGCCTGTTTTGGTGTCCAGGACGACGAAAAAGTATAATAAAGAAGGCGATCTCCTTAAGGAGACTCTAAAGGAGAAGCCTGAGAACCGTAGATCTCTTAAGACTATCTTCTACAAGAAGTTTTCTTATGACGCCTACAATTGCATCCGTTGTGAGAAGCATTATGATCACAGGGGGAAGCTCATTCGCCGTATTGGGTGCAAGAAGTAGGGACTGTACATGAACAACTGTCATAATATACTAAAAGGTTTATGAATTGTCACCCGTAG
>CAJXGR010000276.1 GCA_913053665.1 uncultured Spirochaetia bacterium | reverse complement strand
TGACGGATTTATCCAACTACCTGTAGAGACGCGATTAATCGCGTCTCTACAGGTATACCATACTGATCATGAATTGTCATGGTGAGCTTGTCGAACCATTCTGTAGGACTATCCTTCGACAGGCTCAGGATGCACTTTATAAAAGTTTTAGTATAGTTATCACTAAGAGTTTTTGCACTACCAATTAATGAACTATTACACAATATAGTGAATAGATATTTTATTGTCAAGAACATATTTATTACAAAGATCCTGATGAGTGGTTTTTAATGGAAAAATCAATTGACAAATACTCATCCTTTCAATATCTTTTACACCCTGCTTCTAGCGAGTCGAATGATCAAATTACAATGGGATTTGGCCTGCTTGAGTTTTACTTTAAGGAAAAAATGTGACCTACACCATAGACCAACTCAAGGATATAGCAAAAGATGTGAGGATTGACTGCATAAAGATGCTGACTGAAGCAGGTTCAGGGCATCCAGGCGGGTCTCTTTCCTCGGCTGATCTGCTAACAGCTTTATTTTACACTCAAATCCATAGGACTAAAGAAAACGCCCTTTCTGATGATCGCAATCGTTTTGTCTTATCCAAAGGTCATGGCGTCCCAACTCTTTACGCGATCTTTGCCCAACTGGGTATTCTGACAAAACAGGATCTTCTAACCCTTCGTAAGACGGGATCTATTCTTCAAGGCCATCCGGATTATGATCGTCTTCCGGAGGTTGAGGCCTCTACCGGCTCATTGGGCCAGGGTCTGTCTATTGCTCAGGGAATCGCTATGGCAGGAAAGATTGATCAAAAGGACTTTCGGGTTTACTGCATGCTGGGAGATGGTGAGATGCAGGAAGGTGAGATATGGGAAGGCCTTATGTCGGCTCCTAAATACAAACTGGACAACCTATGTGTGATTTTAGACTATAATAAAGGACAGATCGATGGCTCCGTTGAGAATGTCATGAACATTGAACCACTCAGTGACAAGATCAAGGCATTTAATTGGCACCCGATCACCATCGACGGTCACAACTATGATGAGATACTGAACGCTTACGAGGAAGCCCGACAAACCAAGGGCAAGCCAACATTTATCATTGCCCACACCATTAAGGGAAAGGGTGTTTCCTTTATGGAAGGGAAGATTGAGTGGCATGGTTCAGCACCCAGTCAGGAACAGTGTGATCAGGCCATCAAAGAGCTTTCTGCTTTGTAGAACGCATGTAGGGGCGACCCGCCGGGTCGTTCGTACGTTCGTACGGGTTCAACATGTTGAACCCGTACGAACCAATTCATTAGAAAACCAGGTTATTAAATAGATGGAGTTTATTATGGCTAAAGCAAGTCGCGTATCCTTTGGGGAAGCCATCGCCAAACTGGGCGAAAAGCATCCCGAAATAGTTGTTCTGGAAGCTGATTTGGGCAAATCCACCTACTCTTATCAGTTTGGTGAACGTTTTCCTGAACGTTACTTCGAGATGGGGATCGCTGAAGCCAATATGATCGGCACTGGGGCCGGATTGGCTATGACAGGGAAGATAGCCTTTATCTGTAGCTTTGCCGCCTTTGTCACAGGACGTTACGATATCATCCGTATGTCTATCGCTTATCCCAACGTAAATGTCAGAATCATCGGCACCCATTGCGGTGTAGCCATCGGCCCGGACGGCAATAGTCAGCAGGGATTGGAGGATATGTCCATCATGAGGTCTCTCCCCAATATGGGTGTCATTCAGCCCGGCGATGATATGGAGACCCAACAGGCCATTGAATACTCCCTGAAACACAAGGGGCCTCTTTTTATCCGTCTCACCCGCCAAAAACTGGAGGACATCAACTCCAAAAACTACCAGTTCCAGTATGGAAAAGGCGTGATCCTTAAGGATGGAAAAGACGTCACCCTCTTTGCCACGGGTGGAACAGTTTACAACACGCTGCAAGCCGCCCATCGCCTTGAGAAAGACGGTATTAAGGTACGTGTCGTCAATATCCACACCATCAAGCCCATCGACGATGAGCTTATCATTAAGTGTGCCAGGGAGACGAAACGTATGATCACTGTGGAGGATCATAATATCATAGGGGGCTTGGGAAGCGCCGTCTCTGAGGTGATCAGCGAACACTATCCTGTCCTTTTAAAGAGGATTGGTTTGAAGGATTGTTTTGGAGAGTCGGGTGTTGAAAAGGAGCTTTACAAGAAGTTTGGCCTGGACACGGAAAGCATTGAAGAAACCATTCGCGATTTCATGAGCAAAGATCAGCCTGTTCTTGTGTGATCCTGTGAAATAGCCTTCCCCATGGGGGATGAATAAAGAATTAAAGACAAAGAGTTCAAGTTTTACTATTCTTTGTACTATAGAATAGATTATAGAAGTCCTCATCTATCTTGGACAAGAATTGATTCATTGTAGTGGATAGCTCGTTAATACCAGCACTATCAATGATTATGGGATCGCCGTTAAGCGTTTTACCATTTCGATGAATAATGTCGTGACGTTTTTCTATAGCTTGTATTATTTTGGCATCCTGTTTAAAGTCAATAGCCAAAGTATCTCTATATAATATTTTAATGTCACTTAAATTATGATAAATATGTCTCTTCAATTTCTCAATGATAATGTGGTCAATATTCTTTTCATAAGCTTCTGCCAAGCCGACCGATTGATTTTTATATTTACTGCATTGTAATAGTTTTCTTATTAATGATTTATCCTGTTTTACAGTTTCTATGAAAGCATCGGATAAATACTCTTCCATAAGCGTGATGATATGGGCATACATAAGTTTATAAAGATAAGGGTCTTTTATAGTTTTAGTGGTTTTAAGAACGTTCTGGATATTGCTGGAGTATATTTTAAAAAAAGCAGTTTGACCCATCATTTAAAATGGATTTTCTTCATATTTCAGGGTTAAACTTTCAATCAGTTGATCTTCTTCAGCCGGATTTTTGGGAATCACTTCTAATTCCCAGTCCACACCTATATTTGATGAAAATATGTCTATAGAGTATTCATTTCCCTCCCCGTCTTCAAAATCTTCATAGTTATCTACCAAAGTATCACTATGCCTTTCACCTAATAAATTTGGTGAGGGAACACTTACAATATGCAGCTCGATGCCATTCTTATAGATATAAATATATCCACCATTTAAGGCTGGTGAGTCACCTCCTCTTAAATGGTCATATTTTTCCATATGGTGTTTAGCCTGGGACATTCTCAACCTGTTTCTTCAGTTTATAGACTATAATATAACTAATTATGTTTACAGAGTGTAAACAAGTTAGTAAGATTTCGTTTTAATCCAGGAATTAAGGCAAAAAATCCAGGCTCCACAAAGGGAACTCTTTCTAGTCAATCTATTCTATAGCAGGGAGAATGACGGTTTGACTTTGTCTCAGTTTTTCATTATAATTATTCCTGTCAATTTCTGAAATCACTATCAACTCAGCTAAGAGTGTGGGCAAAATGTTTTACTTTTTTGCGGGCCATATATTTCGAGAGATTAAAGGGGATAAAAGCCTGTTATAGAAGCAAGACCTCTTTTTTTATGATATGATGAAGAAACAAATAGATCTGTGAGTGATGAAAATGGAGATTATATTTATCCTGATTGCTGTACTCTTCTTGGCTTATAGCAATGGATCTAACGATAATTTTAAAGGAGTGGCCACCCTCTATGGGAGTGGAACAAGCTCTTACCGAAAAGCTTTGATCTGGGCTACAGTCACCACATTTTCAGGCTCCCTCACCTCGATTTTTTTGGCTAGCACACTTATTAAAATCTTTTCAGGTAAAGGATTAGTGCCTGTTGACATTGCAAGTTCTCATTCATTTATATTATCCGTGGGATTGGGTGCCTCACTCTGTATATTCCTGGCCAGCATCCTTGGATGGCCTGTATCAACCACTCATGCATTAACCGGTGCTTTAGTGGGCGGGGGCATTTCCAGCTATGTCCTACAGGGGAGTGAATTAAAACTCGCTGCACTGGGGGGGAACTTTATTATCCCTTTACTGATCAGCCCATTAATCTCCATTATATTAGTGGCAATGCTCTACCCGATCTTTCGCTACATCCGAATCAAAATGGGTATCACCAAAGAGATGGATATCTGTGTGGGAGAGAAGGTCGTCAGAACGGTCCCTTTACCTGTTGGGCCAGGCAAAGATTATCTGTCAAGTGCCACTCTAAGTCCTGATTACCAAGGAGATAAAGCACTTACCATTGATCTCGCCCCCCGTGAAACTCTTATGGAACGGTATGATGGACGGTTTTTGGGTATTAACAGCGAAAAGCTGCTTGATGCCTTTCACTTTCTCTCAGGAGGTTTAGTGAGCTTTGCCCGTGGATTAAACGATACACCCAAGATATTAGCATTGCTTCTTACAGCATCCGCTTTCCAAATTGAATATGGTCTAGTGAGTGTGGGGATCGCCATGGCCATTGGGGGAATCATAAACGGTCGGAGGGTAGCCAACCGAATGAGTCATGATATTACTAGTATGAATCATGGTCAGGGCTTTACAGCAAACCTTGTGACGGGTATTGTAGTGATCTTTGCGTCCCGGATAGGGGTTCCTGTGAGTACAACCCATGTCTCCTGTGGCTCACTCTTTGCCCTGGGCATAGTCAATCGATCTGCAAAAGTCAAGACTATTCTAAGGATTTTAGTTGCCTGGGTCACAACCTTGCCTCTGGCGGCCCTTTTGGCGGCTGTGATTTAT
>CAJXGR010000275.1 GCA_913053665.1 uncultured Spirochaetia bacterium | reverse complement strand
AGGTTCAGGCCCTGCCGGCTGGACAGCCTCTATATATGCCGCACGGGCTCATCTCGATCCTTTGCTATACGAAGGTGGAGCGACTCAATATCTCATTCCTGGTGGTCAGCTCATGTTTACAACGGAAGTTGAAAACTATCCCGGCTTCCCAGAGGGAATTAATGGGCCTGATCTGATGGATGCCATGAGAGCACAGGCTGAGCGATTCAATGTACGAAGTGTTATGGCTGATATTGTTGAGGTTGATTTTAGTGTAAAACCCTTCAAGCTAAAGGATTCTGAAGGTAAAGAGATCGAGTCTCATACAGTGGTTATAGCGACTGGAGCCAGGGCGAACTGGTTAGGCCTGGAAAACGAGCAAAGACTGGCTAAATCGGGTGGCGGAGTCAGTGCCTGCGCTGTATGTGACGGTGCTCTACCTGTTTATAGAGATAAAGCCCTCGCCGTTGTTGGAGGGGGGGATACAGCCATTGAAGAAGCGAATTATCTGACCAAGTTTGCCAGTCAAGTCCATATAATCCATCGGCGAAACGAACTGAGAGCCAGTAAAGCCATGCAGGAACATATTAAAAATAATCCTAAAATCGTGTTTGAGTGGAATAAAGTGGTTACTGATGTTTTAGGTGATAACATGATTACTGGAGTCCGCCTTAAAGATACCGTCAATGGAAATGAGTCCGATCTCGATGTTCAGGGGCTATTTGTAGCGATTGGTCATACCCCAAATACGGATTTCTTAAAGGGGCATCTAGAAATAGATAATACAGGCTACATTCAAATATCTGAATCTTTTCGTATGAATACAAGTGTAGAAGGGGTTTTTGCTGCCGGTGACGTGATGGACTCCTACTACCGACAAGCGATCACATCCGCTGGAACAGGCTGTATGGCGGCATTGGATGCTGAAAGATGGCTCACTTCTAAAGGATTGTAATATTTCGACAACGTCAAAACCATTTATCAGGGTCGATGCAAACCCTTTGGCTGGTTTGGAACTTTGATTTTATTTATTGTAATTTACAGGATAAGAAATGTTTAAAGATCAACCCTTTAGATTCAATCGAATCGCTTTGCTTATATTCATGTTCTTGTTTATAGGATCAGGTTTGGTTTTTTTATTGCTAAATTACTTACAGTCCAGCCAGTATGAGGATGTTCATTTGTTTTTTACTGATACAAGCTATTCCACTCTCCTTCTTGAGGACCAACAAACTGATAAAGACCTCCCAGTGAGGGGGAAAATGAATCTCACATTGCAGTATCTCATTAATGGGCCTGTTCATAGTGGAAAATTGAGATCCTTAATAAATAACAAGACAAGAATTAAGAGTTTAAGTTTCCATAATCAGTCTCTTGATATTAATTTATCCAAAGAATTCCTTCAAGACCTTGTGCCTCAAGTCCATGATGGCCAGTTAATTATCCATTCAATCCTGGCTACTTTTTTTATATCCTTTCCTGAAGTCAAAACCATTCGCTTCTATCTGGAGGATCGCCCTTTGAAAACCATATTTGGGCGTCACAGTTTTGATTATCCCTTCCATAGGGATCGTTTCCTCAAGACCTATGAAAGCCTTTTACAAGGTGCCTAGGAAACGATTCATGCCGGAATGTTCCCCAACAACCACCAGAAAATCTCCTTTTTTAAAGATCGTATTGGGGTTCGGGATTTTATGTTCATTGGAATGGACGCTTTGAACAGCTAAAACGGTCACATTGTAATTCTTACGAGTATCCAGTGATTTCAGGCTTTTATTTAGAAAGTAATCCGGTACAGGCAATGTCTCGACACGATACTCGGATGAGAGGTCAAGATAACTTCTACTTTCGGTGTCCCCCACCTTGGACACAAACTTAAGCCCCGATAAGTTCTTCTTCATCACTTCCAGATTGTATATGGAGAGAATATCCTTGCGATTTAGGTAGCCAACCAGCTTATTATTGGTCTCCGAGATAATAATCGGGATAATATCAATATCTTCTTTAGCTAAAAGTTCTGTACAATAGGATAAGGTGCTGTCTGGATAGGCTGTTTGAGTATTCTCTATCATGAGATCCCCTGCAATCAGAAAATCCTTAACCCCTTCGTCCTGAATCATCGTCTTCATGTGATTTAGGCTCAAAGTACCGACTAAAGCTTTTTCATCGTCTAGCACAAAGGCTACCTGACGTTCAGTATTCATAAAACTCTCCAGTACTTTGCGGAACGGAGTGGTGACATGAAATGTATAGAGATTACGTTTCATGATCTCCGAAGCCTTGATCGTTGACATGACCGTCTTTTCAATCCCTTCATAGAGATTAATCCCCTGTGACTTCAGTTTAACGGTATATAAGGATCCCCCCAAAAAGTGTTTTGTAATGAGTGAACTGATGATTGAAACAATCATAACGGGCAGGATGATCTGATAATTGTTGGTGGCCTCAAAGAAAAGCATCATTGCCATGATAGGCGCCTGAGTGGTCCCAGCAATGATTGCGGCCATACCGACAAGGGCATACGATGAACTATTCACGGCTTCAGGCAATACGAGTTGAATCCCTAAGCCTAAAAGACCTCCCACCAAGCTTCCCAGATAGAGTGATGGGACAATGGTTCCCCCAGATCCCCCAGATCCAAGGGTCAAAGAGGTTGCAACTATTTTTATCCCTAAAATAAGTAATAAATCCAGCCAAAGATGACCCACTAATGGGAATTGATCAAAAAGATGGTGACCTTTGGATAAAACCCCTTCCATTGTGTCATAGCCAACCCCAAGAATATGTGGGACAAGAAGACCAATGGCTCCAACAGCTAATCCACCTATAGCAGGTTTCACAAACCCAGGAACCTTCAGCTTAGAGAAGAAGTGTTCGGAATAAAACAGGGATTTAATGAATAGAACACATATCAGCCCACCCATGACTCCCAATATAATATAAAAGCCAAACTCGTAGATATGATTCCAGGAATAATCTCTAACAATTTCAACGATTTCAGGAAATACGGCAGGAGAGTCTCCAAAAGCTTTTAGAAAGTAGCGGCTGACTACAGTTGCCGATACAGAGGCCAATATGATCGTACTAAAAGTGTTTAAAGCAAAGTCACCCAGTATAATTTCTAAGGCAAAAAACGCACCAGCAATGGGAGCATTAAACGCCGCCGCGATACCTGCCGCAACCCCTGCCCCTACCAAGGTTTTCACATGCTCTTCGTTGAGTTTAAGCCATCTTCCAAGAGATGAGCCTATTCCACCGCCAATCTGTACGATGGGGCCTTCACGACCAGCTGATCCACCCGAACCAATGGTTATAGACGAGGCTAACAATTTGCCTATCACGGACTTGAACCTTATGCTCCCTCGCTTTGTCGCAACAGACGTCATGACCTCCTCGACGCCCCCTCCTTTTGATTCAGAAAAGAGGTAATTTAATAGCAAGCCCACTAACAGTCCGCCTAAAGCTGGAATGAGGAGTATCATCCACCAATCCATGTGTTCCAGACCTTTTAGAAGCTTCTCACCCCTTACACCAAATGCTGTATGCTGGACTAATTCGGTCAAGTACTTAAAGCCCACGCTGACCAGGCCGACAACAATTCCCACTATAACAGCAAGAACGATGAGTTTGCTATGTTTTGGTAAACTATGTTTACGATAAAAGCGTATGAGTTTGACGCATTTCTACGGATCGTTGACTTGCCTGGTAAACGGCATCCATTACTGCACCACGGAAAGCCGCTTTTTCTAATATAGACACGCCTTCAATCGTTGTGCCGGAGGGAGATGTAACCATATCTTTCAACTCTCCAGGATGTTTCCCGCTTTCCAACAGAAGTTTAGAAGACCCCAAAACGGTTTGACCTGCCAAGCTTAAGGCAAGATCTCTGGGTAGCCCGGCTTTCACGCCCCCATCCGCCAAAGCTTCGATGAACATAAACACATAGGCCGGGCCGCTCCCTGAAAGGCCTGTCACAGCGTCCATTAACTTCTCATCCACCTCAAAGGCCATTCCTAGACTCCTCAATATCTTAAGGGTAAATTCCCGTTCCTCTTGTGTGATATGGTCATTAAAGGCAATGCAGCTAGCTCCTTCGCCCACTAGCAATGGCGTATTAGGCATGGCCCTGGCGACTTTCTTGTCTGATCCAATATTTTCAACAATGCTATCGATACTGATACCGGCACATATGGACAATAAAACCTGATGGGATAAATACTCTTTAATTTCCCTAAGTAGATTATGAGAATCTTGAGGTTTGACAGCCAAAATGAGAAGATCCGAGTGTTTACAAACATTTTGCGGATCGTCACAGTGTATTTTTAAAGCTTCTTTTGTGGCGGTCATTTTTTGGGTGTCTGTATCAAATCCCCATATTTCCTTATGAGACAGTATTTGCCCCCGAATAATGCCGGAGATAATGGCTGTACCCATATTCCCAAGACCAAATATGCCTAATTTCATAAGCTCCTCTTGTTTCAGCCAGTTTTATAATATAACACATAATCTATAACTAGCGATTGTACCAAACTATTTATCTCGAATGTTCAATACTCAAATTATTGTTTTAGGCCATCGACAAGCTATCCATTTTTATGGGGAAAATCAAGTCCTCATTTAAGAAAAAGGAAATAAACAATGAAGAAGGCAATCTCAAATGACTTTATAGCTATAAACCCTTCTCCTACTATATTACCCTTAGAAAATGGCTTGTGAAAGAAGGGTTTGAAGAGATAGAAATAGAAATCCTTTA
>CAJXGR010000274.1 GCA_913053665.1 uncultured Spirochaetia bacterium | reverse complement strand
TTCAACATGTTGAACCCGTACGGATAGGTGGCAGAAAGGCGAATACGTGAGTTCGCCCCTAATGGTAATTTGTTATTTTATGGCTCTAATTGGATAATGCGACAGTTTCTTAAATCTATCCCTACAAACTTATAAGTCGTTGGAGAATAAGTAGCCATCTCCTTTAGAATACTCCCTGTAACCGAGGTTTTTATAGACCTTCCTGCCCGTTTTTGAGGCCCACAAAGTGGTGATATAAAATCCTTCCTTCTGAGCCTCAAGGAGTGTGTGTCTAGTGATGGCTGAAGCAATCCCCTGACGCTGAAAGCCTGAGAGAGTGGCAACATTGGACACAGACACTACTCCAGCCCCAAAGAAGAGAGAGGATGCCCCAACAGCCTTCCCCTTAAGAAAAGCAATATAATGCCTCCACTGGTTGTCTGGATCAATACCAACAGCCATGTACATATTGAACCACTGCTCCTGAACATAGTCCGGGAACTTATAAACAGAAGAGACAATAGTAGACCAGGTTTTAAGGGTTTCTATGTCATGGACCTTTTGAATGGTGAGAGAGTCAGGGATTTTTATTGACGTGTCAAGATGATCAAGTTCCATAGCCATTCCGGTAGCTTGAAAAGCATAGGTCAGTTGATTGGCCTTAAGAATGGGGTCTAAATCAATGAATTGAGATATTGAACCGGCCCACCAGAAGGCAGGGAGATTTCGCTGTCTGAAAGGAGATAAGGCATCACGGATAAGGAGTTCTATGCTTTCTGAAGAGGCCTTAAGGCGAAGGATATTATTAAACAGCGGGTAGTCGATGTCCGTAAGGGTAAGAACTCTATTTTCATCTTCCAAAAGGCTCATAGCAGGCCATCGTTTAGCCCATATTTTAGCTCCCTCAATGGCATTTTCTTCAATCGCTTTAATGAGGACTGGATGTCTGGTATCTTTTAATATAGGGGTCATTTTTTAGCTTAAAAGGGCATGAAACATTCCCGTTGAAAGATAATGAAATTATTCCCAAGGAGTAAAAAAAGATACAAAAAAAAAGGTTTCATTTTGCTAAAACATCATTCCTAGTTATATTTAAAAAGGTGAGGTTTCACCTGGGGGGCATCTATGGATAAATTAAATGGTTATGCTGAATGGGTAGATCAGCACAAAGACTTAGGCTTTGATCTTATCCGTATCTATCTTGGGGTCGGCCTTTTAATCAAAGGGATCTTTTTCATCATCAATCCCGGTGAGCTGGATAAGTTGATAGAAGGGAATATCCCTTCCTTTGCCGAAACAATGTTTTTGAGTCACTATATTGCCATAGGGCATCTACTCGGCGGGACATTGCTTGCCATAGGATTATTGACCCGATTCGCGGCTCTTATACAGTTACCCATCCTAATGGGGGCTGTTATCTTTGTTCACTTTAAAGGAGTCGGAGAGCTTTTCCTGGGCGGACAGGGGATAGAACTCTCAGCTATAGTCCTTTTCCTGCTCATCCTCTACTGCGTTTTTGGGGCAGGACGCTATTCCGTTGACTATTATCTTCCACACAGAGGCCACGAGGAAGAAAGGCAGTACTTATAGGATCAGGTCTTTGACTCAGTCTTTATCGAAGCGTAGAAGATCTTGATTTCCCCCGGCCGAAGAGTCAATTCGTCTGTCTCATTGATGTTGGCCAGGGGAGGAGATAGAGATATGTCCTGTATTTCTCCACTCCAAGATAAAAAGAGTAAGTAATCCTTTATAAACACCGTCTCTTTCTCAGAGAAGTTCTTATTGATAATGATTAAACAACGTTCTTTGTGATTCAAGGACGTTTTCAAGAAGATCGCTGTGTTTTCACCCTTTCCCAAAGTCACTTTATGGATCGTGGATTCCTCATTAAATATTTGGTATTGACTTTTAAGAGTATTGGCTTGTGTGATATACCCTGAGAAATCATATGGAAGGCCTTCATAATCATTAGGTTGGGTCTCAACAACGTTCAACGCTTTCTTAAAGCCATACTCAAAGCCAATAGGGATCATAAGCCCCGATGAGAAAAGACACGAGAATAAATACTTCTGTTCAACTACCTTTGGATCACCGTGACACTCTTCAAAGAGGCGAGGGGTATCGTGGGACTCAGGGAAACTGATGGACATAGAATGGGGTGCGTTCTCTAAATATTGTGTGAGGCACCAATCTTCTTCATAGTCCCACCATTTGGAACTGTTAAAGGTGTATTGAAAGCCCGATTGACCCAGTTTTATGGTGTCTTCAATGGGACAGCCCAGGCTTTCAGCAAACCACGTGACATCAGGATAGGATTCTTTGCTTTGGCCTATGAGAAAGCCCCAAAAGTCTTCAGGGAGTTTGTAGGCCGCGTCACAGCGGAATCCATCAAAGCCCCGGTCTAAGTAGTATAAAACCATATCCAACCAGTACTTCCAGAGACTATCCCGATCGGAGGACGACTCATTATCCACTTCAGCCAGATCACCCCAGCTTACCCATTTCTCACCCTCCCATGCTCCGGGGTGCAGGATCTTATCGTTGTCCCACTTGTACCATTCCTTATGGGTTTCGGTGAAAGGGTGATCGATAGCAGTGTGATTCACCACTAAATCCATCATAACCTTAAGACCCTGGTTATGGGCCTCATCGACCATCCATTTTACCTGCTCCATCTCACTTTGGCCTCTTTCAGGGTCATAAAACAGTGGGTTCAACTTGTAATAATCCTTGATGGAATATAAAGACCCTGAGAAACCTGTTTGCTGAAGGGGGTTTAGAAACAACCAGTTAAACTTCATACCTGCTATACGTGGAAAATGATCGATCCATGACGGGATAGTCCCAAGGAGCCGTGGAAATAGGTTGTAGACTCTGGCAGTTTCTTGAATGGGCATAGGCTGATCTTGTTCCTGTCGGTTTTAATTAATCTTATCTTGAAGGCGTTCAAGCATTTGTGTAATCTGCTGTTCCCATTTTAGTCGTCCTCCTAAAGCGGAAGAATCAAGGTTGATGATAGTCTTGATGCGAGCCAATTTCTCTAATATCTTCTCTCCATTTGGAGAATCCAATACCATAGATTCGGTTTCTTCAATCTCTTTCATCAGTTCATCGTAGTGATGGATGAATTCTTCTGTCTCACCGGGGAAATGAACATCGCCACCCCTGCTAATATTGTAGTGATTATGCTGTTGATAATCCCCCTTCCAGTCTCCATACACTGAGACACCATTCAGAGGGTTGACGGATTCTTCCTTTAAGTGTTTAAACTTGTTGTAATGCTGGATGCCTTGTTCAGTAATAGTATATTTTTGTACTGAAGGCTTGTTGCCTTGTTTGCCGGCAAACAGGTGAATCATATTTGCTTGAATCATGTCTGATAAGGCTTTTTCTATTTTAGTTTTCCCTTCTTTCGCATCTGAGAAGTCAAATCGCCTTAGAAGTTTATCAATATCCAGTCCAGAAAGAGGATTATCCTGGTGATAGTGATAAAGAACCCTTAAAATCTTTAAAGAAATATCTTCCTGATCTTGGGTCATGGCATTCCTCCTGTTGATTACCTTTTGAGGCAGTAAAAGGGCGTTTTATCAAAGTCTTGAACCTGTAGAACGTCTTTATAGATCAAGTCATCCAGTAATTCTCTAAGCTGCTCTTCCTTTAAGCGGGATTGATAAGAGCAGAAAATCTCAGAGAGGTCTTCTAATGTACAAGGGCGAATATTAAGCATGGGTTTCAGCTGTTCCACAAGACGTTTTTGATCCCAGGACTTATTCGATCCTTCAGTGGACAGGTTCTTTTCATGGGTCTCATTCATTGGATGGTCTAAAAGCCTCTCAAAGTCCGATTGTATCCTGTTAAGCTGGCTATCTTTGATGGGTTGGTGCTTATCAAAGGCAGGAGGCCTGTAAATGGTGTTGACATACAACTTGTCGGGTTGTATCTCCTTGATTTTCTCTTTCAGTAATGTGAGTTCTTCTTCATGGGCGTTGATTCCCTCAACAAACAAGATCTCAAGCCAGACCTCCCCGGAAAACTCAGCCCTCAGAGACTTAATGCCTTCCACAATGTCATCTACTGTCACAGAGGGGTGAGGATGATTCACCTTCTTATAAGCCTTTTCAGAGACAGCATCAAGGGATGGGATGATCAAATCAGCCTGTGACAAATCATTCCTCACGTCTTGCCGACTGAGTAAAGAGCCATTGGTCAGGACACAAACAGGGTAGGGATAATTGCTTTTAATATGCTTTATAACAGTAGATAGCTTGGAGTTCAGAGTTGGCTCTCCCTGGCCGGAGAAGGTGATATAGTTTAAAGGGATGTCAGGATGACTTGTGAAAAAGAGATCCAGTTCTTTTAGGACGCTTTTCACGGGCACGTATTCTTTTCGTTCTATGGTGAGACGATCTGTTTTCCGGACTTCGCAGTAGACGCAATTGAAGGTGCAAATCTTGCTCCCAAGAAGATCGATCCCCAGGGAGAGGCCTAATCTTCTGGACTGAACAGGTCCAAATATATATTGATACAAGTGAAGCTCCAATGAACGTAAAACTCGAGGACTTATGCTTAAATATAATATGATAGAAAAAAGAGAAATTGTCAAGATTGATAGGAGGATTCGTGAGAACCTGAAACTAAATAACGTGAGTTCGGGATAAGTTAAAATGGCTAACTCTCTGTCGGACTGGGAAGTCCGACCTACAAGCTTTTTCAGAGAGAATCCATTTGCCTGTAGGTCGAGCTTCCTAGCTCG
>CAJXGR010000273.1 GCA_913053665.1 uncultured Spirochaetia bacterium | reverse complement strand
AAGCGGCTAGTATGGGTGCATTATTACTATGTGGTGGTGCTGCTGAAAAAAGGCATTGTTTACCGCATTCGCGTATGATGATCCATCAGCCATCGGCAGGTTATCAAGGGCAGTCAACTGATTTAGAGATTCATACCAAAGAAGTGCTGAAAACACGGGAACGATTGAATACAATTATGGCGAAACATACCGGTCAAAGTATGGAACAAATCCAAATGAAGCAGATACTGATCACGATGGGTTTAAATAGAACGGGCCATAAATCCTCCAATTAAACAGGCTATTTATAGGTTCGCCACTTCCTGCCATTGAAATCACCTCAAAACCAACTCATTCGACAGACTCTGAAACCTGCCCCTACAGAGCAGTTCATTATCAATTAATGAGATAATCTTTAAGCCATTGACTTTTATCAAACTCACGCAGACGTTTCAAGGCTCTCACCTCGATTTGCCGAACCCTCTCTCTTGTCAGGTTGAACATTTGCCCCGCTTCTCTTAGGGTATAATGCCTTCCATCCACCAGTCCAAAGCGTAATTTTAGAATAGCTTGCTCTCTATCAGGCAATGCGGAGAGTATATCCCCTAATTGCTCCTTCAGCATTAAGAAAGAGGCGTCATAATCAGCGGGATTGAGTCCTTTATCCTCAATAAAGTGGATGAGAGAGGTTTCATCGTCTCCCACAGGAGCTTCTAGAGAAACAGGCTCCATCGCAATCTCATAGGTTTGTTTCACCTTTTCAAGGGGCCAATCTAACCGCTCTGCCAATTCTTCAACCGATGGGTCTCTCCCCAGGGTTTGTAGAAGGTACCTGGACTCTTTCATGACCTTTTTGATCTGATCACTGATGTGCAAGGGAACACGTATCAGGCGGGATTGATCGGATAAGCTCTTAGTGATAGCCTGTTTGATCCACCAACTGGCATAGGTGCTGAATCGATAACCTTTTTTACACTTGAATCTATCCACTGCTTTAATCAAGCCAATATTACCTTCTTGCACTAGGTCAAAGAACTGGACGCCTCTGTTGCTGTATCTTTTAGCGATACTTATAACGAGCCTCAAATTTGCCTGCACCAACTTGTCTTTAGCCTCTGCTATCTCCTGCTTCCCTTTTTTGATCTGGTAATTCCATCGTTTAATCTCTTGTTCATGGGTCCCAAGCTCACTTTCAATTTGATCGATTGCTTTACCAATGCTTTGAACCTTCTTACTCATCTTTTCTTGATTTACAGGAGTGCTATTTTTTGACTTTTCTTCCAATTGGGTGATTGCAGACCGTTGATCGATCAGACTTTCTGCCTTCATCTCAATTTGGTAGGCGATTTTAACAAGTTGGGCAAAACAAAGTTTGGCCCTTTCCACTTCCTGGAGTACCTCATGTACCCTGGCCTCTCTGGATATCAGGAGCTTTTCTCTTTTAGCAGACCCATTGGATAACGGATGGATCTCTGTTTCCAGAGAATCTATATCTTTTACAGCCTTATAGAGGGATGTTTTAAGGCGTATAAAATCATCTTCCATAAGTTTTCGCTCATCAGAATTGAGATGAAACAAGTTGGACTGGGCGAAAAGCTGGGCAATATAATTTTTCCTATCCATTGAGGCTTCTAAAAGGTGGCTCAACTGATATAAGGTGTATTTTGAACGGTATAAAATGGCTTTTATCCTTTCCTCACCAGCCACAATCTGTTCGGACAAATGAAACTCCTCTTCAGCAGACAAAAGAGAGACCTTGCCAATCTCCTTAAGATAAACTTTTATCGGGTCATCGCTTGTCTCACTGGTTTTGGGAGCAACAGAATCAGCCGGATTGTCATCAGCCTCTGAAGAATCCAGAGAATGGGTTCCATTAGCACGGTGAGCCTTCTTTTTATTGTTATTGCTAACCGGCTGGATGGAGTCACTGACGACATCTATGTTCATGTCTTCTAACAAGATAAGCAGAGAGTCCATTTGATCCGATGTGATAAAGTTTTCAGGGAGACTGTGATGAATCTCATCATAATTTAACTCTCCCTGCTTTTTACCCAGTTTGATAAGTGCTTTAATTTCAGGTATTTTAACGATTTCCTCTGACGAATAGGTTAATCCTTCCATGTAGCTTTTTCCCTTTGTTTAAGTTTATTTTCCTCATTGGCAAGAAATTGACGTTCTTCAAGTAGTTCATCCAAATCAACTGTATTTTCCCTTTGGGCTTCAGTAATTTTCCTCGATATACTGACCTGTTCAGGCCTTATTTCATGGAGTTTCAATCGTTTAAAACAGTCTTGAATCTGTTGGATAGGCTCCGCTTGATATTTGCCGTCCAATAACTCTTGACTGACTAAAGCTTTATCCTCCTCATCCAGAGCTTCTAAAATTAGATGAACATCCTGGGCTTCCAGCTTTTCCTTGTCACTGAAGACTTCTGCCATCGTGTCCAATAGCTTTTGGCTAAAAGAATCCTCCAGGTCCATAGATAGAAATCGGTTTTTGTAATTTAAAAAGAACTCCAAGTGGTTCAGGAGGGTAAAAATAAGGTATCGTTCTGTGATGGCTTTTGGACTAAGCTTGGGATCAGGAGTGTTGGAGTCTGTAGGTTCCTTCTGAACAACCTTTTTGGATCGTCCTTTATTTAGGAAGTTCATATAATCTTTCTGTATACCCCGGTCAGAGATCTTTAGTAAGATGGCAGCCTTCTTAAGTCCTTCTTCTTTTTGAACTTCGCTATCCAGAGCGTTTAAAAATGAGTAGAGATCGTTTAAATACTGCCTTTTATGAAAGTCATTGCCATCAGGCATCTGGTGATAACCCCATTCGATACGGTAGTCTAAAGCAGGTTTCGCTTGATTAACCATCTCTATAAAGCTCTCCGACCCATTGTTTAATAGATAGTCACAGGGATCCATGCCATCGGACAGAGTGACCACAAGGGTTTCTATATCGGCCTTCAAAGTATGGGTCAATCCACGAATCATGGCTTTCTCTCCCGCAGGATCCCCATCAAATACCAATACCATCTTATCGGTATATCGTTTCAGTTTTTGAATATGTCTTTGAGTTAAACCGGTGCCCAGAGGAGCGACAACATTCTCTATACCCATCTGATGAGCCATGATCACATCGAAGTAACCTTCTACTATAATAGCTTTTCCCTCATCTTTGATGGCCTGTTTGGCGAGGTTTAGGCCATAGAGTATTTCACGTTTTTTAAAGTAATAATTTTCAGGGGAATTCAAGTATTTCGGTTGACTGTCATCTAATACACGCCCTCCAAAAGCCACAATGCGATGACTCTCGTCGACTATGGGGAAAATCACGCGATGACGAAAGTTGTCATAATAGTTCTTATTTTTACTTTTAACCAATTCGCTTTTAATCTGGCTCTCAATGGAGTAATTGGCCTGAGAGAGATGATGATGGAGATGGGTCCATTCCTCGGGGGCATAGCCTAACATAAACTTATTCAGGGAGTTATCATTGATATATCGTTTGCTTAAATAGTTGAGTCCGGGGGAACCCAATTTGCTACGGATTAAAGTGTCCTGAAAAATCCTGGCGGCTTCTTTATATATGTCGATCAGAAAGTAGTATTGATCCTCATGGTCTTTCTGGTAGGAGCTTTTGACTTCCACGCCTACCCGCTTGCCAAGATCCAAAAGGGTTTCGTAGAAGGAGTTGTTGTTATACTTCATCAGGAAGGTGAAGACATCCCCACTTTCCTGACAGCCAAAGCAGTAAAAAAAGCCCTTCTCTTCATTCACGTTGAAAGAAGGGGTTTTCTCAGTGTGGAAAGGACAAAGACCTAAATGATTCTTCCCTTTTTTGTTGAGAGAGACCACATCTTTGATGACGTCTACAATATTGATTCTCTGTCGGATTTCTTCTACAACCTTGTTTGAGTCAGCCAAGACACTTATCCTTTTCCCTTTCCGTGGGATAATCTTGATTCATTCGTAAACATCAAGAGTCTTTGTGGAGTGACCTAATAAAGTATAATACAAAAACTGCATATTTCCGAAATGGTTATAAGATCACTCAGAACGACATTCTTTTATATCGACATATTGCATCGTATATTGAAAAATAATCTATAACTATAGAATCGTCAAGAGGTTTCCCTTGGTGATGGCAAGAAAGGTAGATTTTGTGAAACAGTTGAAGTGTCTTGTGATGAGAAACTCAGTCTCCATTCTCAGCGTTATTTTGCCTCTTTAGTGATTGTTTATGGGATAAATAATACGTTAATATAATCAATGCTGTAGTCAAGGTTATCCATATAAACATAAGCACAGGTACTTCAGAAAACCTTATTAAGCTACTAACCCATAGGACAAGCCATAGGGAAAAAGTATTATACACAATACTGGCTAAGAAAGTGATCCAAAACTTTCCCTTCATCTTAAATACGAATCGACCCACTAAATAGATGGTTAGAGCAATACCTATAACTATAGGTCCCCCAATAGTTATAGACATATAGATTGCTCCTCCAATCATACTCATCTCATTAGCAAAGGCACTTTGAGACACCCACAACAGAAGGAACGCTAAATAATATCTTTGTAATTTCATCCCTAAAAGCTAATAAAAGTCAAGGTTTTAGGCAAAAGTAATTCATTCGTGTTTTGAGTGGAAGTCTTGTGATGAAGAACTCAGTGGCCATTCTCAGCATCATTTTGCCTCTTTATTGAACGTTTATGGGATAAATAATATATTAGTAGACCCACCAATGTTGTCAAGAAATAGTTGATCCAT
>CAJXGR010000272.1 GCA_913053665.1 uncultured Spirochaetia bacterium | reverse complement strand
CTGTAGGTCGAGCTTCCTAGCTCGACAGATGCCAATTTCTTAGGCTAAACTTTTGGCAGATAGATTCTTATATCCCGCGCTCATATCCATATAGCTATCAACCCTTTGAGGTGAGGACGTATCGTCCGTCCCAATCAGGCCCGGGAGGATTATCCTTCAGGATATGGCATCTGTCGATATATGTTTTAGCGGGAGGATCTTTTGGAATCGACTTAAAAACCGCCTCAAAGGCCTTTATCGCCTCATCAAACTTCTGCTGTTTATAAAGTTCCATAGCCTTAAGATATTGAGCGACACCGTCTGCCTTTGCTCCAGTCACCTGTCCCTTTTTATCAAGAAGCTCATAGACCACCACAGCCACCTTTTTCCCCACCACCTGGATTTTATCCAGCTCCCTCACATCGATACTGTCTTTAGCCATCTGATAAGTTGCGTCAGAGATCATATTATAGGTTCCATAAAACTTGTTGGCTCCCTCCAGTCGGGCGGCCAGATTGACCGTATCACCCATCATGGTGTAGTCCATACGCTTGGCAGAGCCCATATTCCCGATGACGGCCTTCCCGGAATTAAGTCCCACACGCATTTTCATATTGGTGATCAGTTCGTTTTGCCCTTCCTCCGTCCATTTCTTTCTTAGGACTTCCATATACTGCTGCATCTCAATGGCTGTGTAGCAAGCCATCCTGGCGTGTTCCGGCTCATCCAGCGGAGCCCCCCAAAAGGCTATGATGGCGTCTCCTTCAAACTTGTCCACCGTACCGTCATACTTTTCGGCAATATCACACATGGCAGTGAGATAGTCATTGAGTAATTGGACCAGCTGACCAGGTGTCAGCTTCTCAGAAATGGTGGAAAAACCTGCTACATCCGAGAAAAAGGCAGTAATGATCTTGCTTTCTCCACCCAAAGACAGTTTGGAAGGGTCATTCATAATGATTTCGATGACTTTGGGCGATAAATACTGGCCGAATGCCCCTTTGATGTAGCCTTTTTCCTTTTGCTCAGCAATGTAATGAACAATCGTATCCCCTACAAATACGATGAACACAGCGATAAGAGGGATGGCTATATCCATCACAAAATTGTAATACTTGAACAAGACGATCCCTAAAACAAAAACACTAATAGACAGAAGGATCCACGCGGTGATGCTACGTACCAGAGAACTACCTGCCGTGAAAAGGCCTGTAGCAAGAGAGATCAACAGGATCATCAAAAACATGTGATTATCAGAAGCTTCGGTCAGAAAATCACCTTGTATCATGTTGTCAAGAGCACTTACATGGAGATGGGCGCCTGCTTCATTCTCCAAAAAAGGGGTTCGACGTATGTCAAGGAGTGCGGGGGCGATAGTCGCCATCATAACGATCTTTCCCTTAAAATCAGCCTGAACAACCTTTTCCTCTCGCGAAGACAGCTTCAGACCTTTTGCTTTTTCCTCACCCAGAGTCCCTTCAACCTTTTTAACAATTTCTTGATACTTCTCATAATTTTGATAGACTGATTTCTTGAAAGCCTTTTTCTCAGGAACTTTAGCTTTTTGTTTCACTAATACTTGCCGGTAGAGATTATAAAGTTTTTCAGTTTTATTCACAAATGTGATAATATCAATCAGATTGATGTCATCATAAGACGAATCGGCTTTATTTGCCCAGCCATAATATTTGATACGTAACTTTCCTTCCTGATCCAGAGGGATTTTACGCTCATCCTTTCGGCCATCCCTTACGATCAAATGGTTTCCCCTCAGGATGATCCTTTCCTTGGAAGGATCAAAATCGATGTAAGCCAAGTATGAGGCAAAGGCCAAGGATGGATAATATTTGTGATGATATTCAATTAATAGGGGGGTACGGCGAAACAGCCCATCCTCATCCTCGAGGGCGTTTACTGAAGCAATATAATGGACTTTCTTTTTATCTTCCAAATAGGTTTTATAGAGTGGGGTGACCTTGAAAAAATGGGGGAGGTGAACTGTTGGACGATCCGGAACAAGTTTGATTTCATAGGGTTCCAGTTTTAAACTATTACGCTTTAAACGTTTCTCATAATAAGCTTCAAACATTCTTCGTATTAACCCAGGTTTACTGGTTTGCTGTTTAACAGAAAGACCTAGTATCCTGGCAACTTCGTGGAGCTCCTTTAAGCCAAGATCAGAAAGCTTTTTCTTAAACTTCTCGAAGCCTTTTCTAAACACTTTTCCCCTTATGAAATTATTAAAAGCTTTCTCTTCAGGCTTCCCAAAAGTAAAACTAATGATTGCGTCACTCGAATAGTCTTTTCTAGCCTCACCCATCGCATCCCTGAAAGAAACATCATCAGGTGGTTTAATGTGACGATAAATAGACTTTTCTGAATAGATAAAGTCAAAGGGGAATACTTTAGCACCATTTTGGCTCAAGAATTCAGTGATCTCACCGTATTTCCTTCTGGGCCAGGGATAACCCATATCCAATAGTCGATCTGCATTTGTCAGACTTCTCTGGGTGATGATTGCGTAGAGAATTAGACTGTTATTGATCCTTATGTATCTCCCTTTTTTCAGGATTCTAATTAATCTTGATTGGTTTCCTTTATCAACGGGCTTTTGCAAGACGTAATCTTTGTCTTTTTTTACATAATGGCTCTGGAGAAAGGATTGATCGCTTTTGCTAAACATATCTACAATACTGGCCATAACGCCTTTCCCGCCGAATTCATCCAGCATGGCCTCTTTTTCATCCAGTTTGTATAAAATCCCTTTAAACTGTTTTTCTGTGATCTTCTCAGGGAGCTTATCAGCCTTTGACTTACTGTTTTTGGACGGATCAGTAAACGTAGTGATTATGCTGTCTGTAACCGGGTTGACAATAAACTCTTTCACGACCTTCATATCCATCCAATAGATTTCGCAGGCCAATATCCCCAAAAGCAGTCCCATCGACAATCCAAAGACGTAGGGATGCTTTTTAGTAAAACTTAAAAAGCTTTTTCTAAAAACAATGATTAAAATGGCTGGAATCAATAAGGTGAAGATGAGTATAAGTATTTGCATGGTGACTCCTGGATCAGTATGTTAATTGAGTGCCCTGACGATCGATTTACTATCTATTTATTAATTAACCCATTTTTCAGGGAATTGTAAACAGCCATTTAAAAAAAATCAAGACAATAATCTTTGGATCCTTAAAGTCTGACCTGGTGAATCTCGAAGTATAAGGAATGAGAATACGATCTCAGGCGGTAACGGAGTACCCATGAAAGTCATTTCCTTAACAAATATAGACACTTTCATCAAGTTAGCTATTTACTATCATAATAAAAAGCGGTATTTTAAAGTCATTCACTACCTTAAGAAAGCACTGATCATGGATAGCGATCATTTTGAGTCCCACTCCCTCCTTGCAGAGGTTTATTACACTTTAGATGATTATGGGCAGGCTCTGGAACATTACGAGAGGGTTCATCACCATAAACCCAATGACTGGAAGACCAAAAGCATTCTCATCGACCTATGCCTCTATGAGAGGCGTTATGATAGAGCTATTGACCTTCTTGAAGAGCGGATACATTGGCGAACAGGTGAGTTCAATTATTACAAGCGATTTAAGGCCTTTCTACTCAACGATACAGAGATTCAAAATGCCTATAAAACCATACTCTTTCAACTCGCTTATCTCCTCAGAGAGGAAGAAGTGTTGGATGAGGCTGTTAAATACGGCAAAAAGCTATCTCAAATCGAGGATGACAGAATATCCCATTATCTCCTGGCAACGATTTACGAGGCCCAATCTGATTATCCCAAGGCTCAGGATGAGTTTCTATTGAGTCAAAGGAATGTGGAACATCGGGCATCCGGACTTTACGAACAGGTCTACATGAAAATGATGGAACACCATCTTATCCCACAACAGCATGCTATTTAAGAAAATCCTTATCGCAAGATAAGTTTATATAGATACCGAGAGCCGTCATGGCTCTCCGGCTTCATAACAAGTCATCCCGTAGGGGCTGGGTGACCCAGCCCCTACGGGATGACTTGTCCCCTAGGTAAGTTCACGATGCCTGAAACAGTCTACCGTGTGATCATTGATTATCCCCACCGCCTGCATGAACGCGTAGCAAATGGTTGGCCCCACAAAAGTAAAACCCCGCTTTTTCAGGTCTTTACTCATCGCTTGAGACTCTATGGTCTCTGTGGGTATGTCCTTCAGGCTTTTCCAGGTGTTGACCTTAGTTTTCCCCCCAGTGAAAGACCAAATATAAGTACTGAATGTCCCAAACTCTTTCTGGATAGCTAAAAACCCCTTTGCGTTCTTGATACTCGACTGTATTTTCAGCTTATTCCTTACTATTCCTTTATTAGCCATCAATTCCTCCCTTTTGGCTTCATCATATAGGGCGATTTTACGTGGATCAAAGTGGTCGAAAGCCTCCCGATAGTTTTCCCGTTTCTTTAATATGGTGATCCAGCTTAAGCCGGCCTGATGGCTATCTAACATGAGATGTTCAAAGAGTTTATCGTCATCACGTTCCGGGACGCCCCATTCCAGATCATGGTAGTTTAGATAGATTGTTTCTTTTCCCACCCATTCACAGCGATTGCCGACCAGCCGGGAATCGCTGACGTGACTTGAACTGCTTGACCTGTTCAGACCATGATGTAACCACTGTTGCGCTCCTTCGCTCTTGGTGAATATTGACACTCCAAGAAATACGAAGTTGCGCAACAGTCTTTCAATACCAATTCTTCCCAAATTCCTCATCTTC
>CAJXGR010000271.1 GCA_913053665.1 uncultured Spirochaetia bacterium | reverse complement strand
ACGAATCACTTCTTGAACCTGACTTTCTGTATCCCCTTCAATGATGAGTCCTTCCCTTTGAACGATTGGAACGATTAGTTTTAAGGTACGCTCCTGTGACGACAGGAATATCGAGGAAAGATGCCACAGCCAATCCCACAATCATGATCCATCACCTTTTTGCCAGCCAATATAATATCAAACTCCTTGTCCTTCAGATATTCTGATAGCTCCTGGGCAATCGTAATGGGGTCTAACAGTGAAATATTCTCCCCTTTAATGAGAACACCTTTGTCGCAACCCATTGCAAGGGCTGTACGCATACGTTCTTTCGACTTTTCCTCTCCCAATGAGAGAACTATGATCTCACTGTCGGGGTATTTGGTTTTCAGACGACTGGCTTCCTGGATAGCAAACTCATCGTAGGGGTTGATCACGTATTTGATATTGTCCCTGTCAATATCGGTCTGATCGTGATTGACTCTGGGCTGAACCTCGGTATCGGGGACTTGTTTCATGAGGCAAAATATTTTCATATTCACTCCTACCCTAGAATAACACGTTACGAAGTTGTTCAAGCAAGAAAAAATATCCTGCTGATCAACAAATCAAATAAACAATCTATGAGACTCACCTGGTAAATTATTATAAAATGATGGTCTCAACGACTTTATTTTACTACTTTTATCATTATGATGAAGTTAGATGACGTCCTCGAAATCGCATTATTTGAAGATTTAGGTAAATTAAAGGATATTACCTCCAGGGCGATATTTAATGACGACTCTCGATCCAATGCTCTCATCATAGCAAAAGAAGGAGGTGTTATTTCTGGGATTCATGTTGTCACAGAAGTATTTAGAAAAATCGATCCTTCTCTTGACGTTCACCCCCTTGTTGCCGATGGGGATCTTGTCTCTCCATTCACTGAAGTGTTTGTCATAAAGGGTAAAACCATATCTATATTAGAAGGCGAGAGAGTGGCACTTAATTATCTGTCCCATCTATCGGGAATATCCACTACAGTCCATGAA
The DNA here is from genome assembly GCA_913053665.1 of uncultured Spirochaetia bacterium. GTDB lineage: Bacteria > Spirochaetota > UBA6919 > UBA6919 > UBA6919 > CAJXGR01. The sequence goes on along the minus strand of CAJXGR010000271.1, from coordinate 3,799 downwards.
TATACAAAAGCCGTTGAAGGAACAGGTGTTCATATCCTTGATACAAGAAAGACAATACCCGGATTGCGAGAGTTAGAAAAGTATGCCGTTGTCTCAGGAGGTGGAAAAAACCATCGGATGGGACTCTATGACCGGATATTGATTAAAGATAACCATATTGAAGGGGCTGGAGGAATTCCAACGGCTGTTGAATCTGTGAGGGAAATGTACGGAGAGGATTTCTTTATCGAGGTGGAGGCTCAAACAATGAAAGAAGTTGAGGATGCCATAAGAATGAGAGTGGATCGAATCCTTCTTGATAATATGACGATCCCTCACCTTAGAGAAGCTGTTCGATTGGTGAATGGTCAAATCCCCCTTGAGGCCTCCGGAAACGTCGGCCTGGATACGGTCAGGTCCATTGCGGAAACAGGAGTCCAATATATATCGGTGGGAGCCTTAACTTTGTCTAGTAAAGCCTTAGATCTGTCTCTTCGACTGAAGTAAATGGATGGCATAATATCTCTAAATGAGTGGCAAAACAGTGAAAGAAAGATATGAATCAGACACATTAATTGTTGGAAGTGGAATTGCTGGATGCTGCTGCGCGTTGAAGCTGGCTGAAAGCAATCTAAAAGTTACCCTGATCAATAAAATGGGGAGTCCCACTGAATCCAACACCCTATATGCCCAGGGAGGTATTGTAAGCCTGGGAGAACAGGATTCCTCCGAATTGCTAAGCCAGGATATATCATTAGCAGCCGACCACTTAGGACACCAAGAGGCCATCGAAATCCTTGCAAAGGAAGGCCCTAAACTGGTTAATGACTTCTTGATTGATCAGGTGGGTGTGGATTTCACCAAAAATGATAAAGGAGAATTACAACATACCTCTGAGGCGGTTCATTCTGCCAGACGGGTCCTTTTTGTGAAGGATCACACAGGAAAAGAAATAATATCAAAATTAGCACACCGTGTAGAAAAGAATCCTAATATCACAGTACTCACGAACCATACTGCTATCGACCTCATCACTACAGGTCATCACTCGCAAACCCCGTTGAATGTCTATAAGGAAAACAAATGTCTGGGCGCTTATGTGCTGGATACCCATGAGAATCAAGTCAAAATGTTATTGGCCAAGAAAACTGTCTTAGCCACAGGAGGGGTTGGGAGTTTATTTCTGTACACATCCAATCCAGCCTGTGCCACGGGAGATGGTCTTGCGATGGCGTATCGGGCAGGAGCTAAAATCATCAACGCTGAGTATGTCCAGTTTCACCCTACAACTCTATTCCATAGGGACGCCTATCGCTTCTTGATTTCTGAGTCTCTGAGGGGAGAAGGGGCACGTCTTCTGAATCTAAAAGGTGAACATTTTATGGAGAAATATGATCCACTAAAAGACCTAGCCCCCCGTGACGTGATTTCACGAGCCATCTATGAAGAAATATCCCGCACTGATCAGGGCTACGTAATGCTTGATGCAGGAAATCTGGCGGATCGTGGGATCAACTTGCCTCAACGATTCCCAACCATCTATGAAAAGTGCCTTGAATGGGAATAGACATAAGAAAACAAGCGATACCTGTTGTACCAGCGGCCCATTATTTTTGTGGAGGGATAAAAGTTGACCTAGAAGGCCAAAGCAATCTATCGAATCTCTATGCCATTGGAGAAGTCTCCTGTACCGGTGTCCACGGTGCCAACCGATTAGCCAGCGTATCATTGCTTGAAGGACTGGTCTGGGGAATTCGGGCCGCTGAAAACATCACAGAAACTGTCCCATTAGATGAGAATAGTTTGTTTGATAATATTGCCGCCTGGAAAGATGTTGAGACCACTGAAGTTGTCGACCCTGTCCTGGTACTGCAAGACTGGTTAGCTATACGGACAACCATGTGGAATTACGCAGGGATTGTGAGGACTAAAAAGCGTCTCACACGAGCCCATGCTGATTTAGGCTATCTGTCCCATAGAATAGAACAGTTTTACAAAGAATCCTCCCTGAGTAAAGAGCTTCTTGAACTGCGTAACGGTATCTTATCAGCTATCATCATAGTTCGAGCGGCTCTTCGCAATGAACGGAGCATGGGCTGCCACTACCGAAAAGATTGATGGCTTTTAATGAGCTTGTCCCTCAGGGTTTATCATCTTCACAGTAAAATATATTATAAAAAATTATAATGACAATTCCTTCACTTGTGTTATATTTAACAGAACAGAAGGAATTCCTAACAGGTTGGGTATAAAGAATGAAAAATGTATTAATGAAAAAAGAACGTTTTATATGGGTTTCCATAGTGATTTTCATCGTCATCATACAGGCTTTTTGCAGTTCTAGAGGTAGTTCTATTAATGATGCCAATGAAGCTCTTTATTTTGATCTATTTAAGGAGGCTACCGCTTATATACGTGCTCACTACGTGGATGATAAGAAAATAGGCTATCAAAACCTGGTCTATGGTGCTATTAAAGGGATGTTGGAATCCTTAGGGGATGATCACACCAGCTTTTTGGCAGAAAATGATTACAAAGAACTTAATGATGTTATAAATAATACATTCGGTGGACTAGGTATATATATATCGGTTAAAGATGGCTATCCCCTTGTCATTGCCCCTATTGAAGGCACTCCGGCCTATCAAATGGGAGTTCACTCGGGTGACAGGATCGTTGAAATTGAGGGCAAATCAAGTAAAGGAATGAATATTATTGAGGTTGTTAAAAAGCTTAAAGGTAAAGTAGGTACCAAGGTTTCCATCAAAATAGCGAGAGAAGATGCCCTTGAACTAATCCCTCTCACCCTCACAAGGGCTAAGATCAAAGTCCCCACTGTTAAACACAAGTTTATTAAAAAAGGTTTGGCTTATGTCAGAATCGTATCGTTTGGGAAAAATACCGCCAGAGACCTTAAAATCGCCCTTAAAACCATCAAGAAAAAAGGCTTGAAGAAATTAATCATTGACCTTAGGAACAATCCTGGAGGACTTTTAAGCTCAGTAGTCAAAATTACTGACTACTTTATGAGTAAAGGGAAAATCGTCTACACTCGCGGTCGAAACAGTCGAGAAGACAAGGATTATTACTCCAGAAAAAGCAACACTCTCATCAACAAGAAAGTCCCTATCGTACTACTGGTCAATGGTGGAAGTGCTTCTGCCTCTGAAATACTCGCTGGTGCCCTCCAGGACACCCATCGTGCTTTGCTTGTCGGCACCAAGACCTTTGGAAAAGGGTCTGTACAAACTATTATCCCTCTCTTTCGGGGTGATGATAGTAGGCCTAGAATTGGCATGAGACTGACTATTCAAAAATACTTAACGCCAGCCGGTCGGAGTATTCACAAAAAAGGGATTGAACCTGATGAACTGGTTCCGCTTCCAAAAAGGGATTTTGAGGAACTCTATATGCTTAAGAAGCTTCAGGACGGCAAGTACATTAAGACGCTCCTTAAAAAGCACCCCCATTACACTAAAAACCATGTCACCAAATTGATGAAGACTCTTAAGGATAATGAAATTAAACTCAACCGAAGAGTGATAGAAAAACGTTTGCGAGATGAAAAACGACGAAAAGGTATCCGACTCATTGATCTGGAATACGATATCCAGTTAAAGAAAGCTGTTGAACTGATTCAAAGCGGGAATAAACAACTCCATCGTCGGGTTATTGTGTTTAATTAACCGTTTCATGCATGTAGTCCGTAGGGGTAGGTTTCAGAATCTGTCGTATTAACCAACTAGAGCCATGAAATAACAAATCGCCATGTAGGGGCGAACCCACGTGTTCGCCTTTCCACCACCTATCCGTACGGGTT
>CAJXGR010000270.1 GCA_913053665.1 uncultured Spirochaetia bacterium | reverse complement strand
TCATTTGGTCCCAGCGAACTCTTTCTTTTTGATACGTTTTTACACGGGTATTTATGTCAGCTCCGTTTGCTAAAAGGAGTTTTGCGAACTCAATACTCCCTCGAGCTGCTGTGAAATGAAAGGGTGTTAGCATGAGGCCGTTATTTCTGGTTCTGAGACTAACTTTTGCTCCTTTTGCGAGAAGTGCTTTCACTATTTTAATTCTTTCTTTGTTTTCTTTTCTATCCATGACACGATGTAGTGGAGTTCGTTTTCTAGCTCTAGTTATGGCATTAACATCTGCCCCTTTCTCAAGGAGAACATTTACTATTTTGCTATGTCCCTCTTGACACGCTTCATGCAAGGCAGTTCCGTCAAACTCGTTTTTGAGATTTACGTCAGCCCCTTTTCTGATCAAGAGTTTAACGATAGCTAAATACCCTTTGCCGGACGCTGTATATAAAGGTGATCTTTTCCAGTCATCTTTTGCGTTGACATTAGCTCCTTTCTTGATTAGAGCAGCGACTGTCTTGATGTCACCCTTCTTGACAGCTTTAAACAGATCTTCGTTAAGACCTGCCCATAGGCTTGTGCTCAGCAAAATGAGGCTGAGTAATGTGGTGAAATAGACTGTTGTTCTCATTGTTTTTTTTCTCCTTAACTTTTCGGTAATGGTAAAATATGGATATGTATGAACTATAAGATTCCGTATCGCTCCGTTCCATCTGTATCCAAAGTGTCAACCATTAGCTTCCATAATATGAAGCCTTAAATCATCCAGGAATGTTTTAAGCCCGTTAAACGCCCCGTAATTAAGATATCAACCCTCATATACTAAAAGACACGGAAAGTATTGAATAACTTCCCTAAAACACTAAAAATAAGTAATTTTATCATAGAATCCAATGATTTCTTAATAAAAGATTGGATCAATCCAAATAATTGTATCGATAATAATGCAAAGATTTATATTATTCTTTCTAGCCCATCTATTCGTTTTCACCCTTCAGGGATGTTATCTCACAAAACAGGGTTACCATCAAATGAAACTGTTCGGTGAAAGACAGCCCTTTTATGACGCTCTAAGAGACCCCAAAGTATCTATGAAAGCCAAAAGAAAGATGATATTGGTCAGTCAGGTAAAACGGTTCGCCATGGATGAGATTGGCCTTCGATCCACGGGGAGTTACAGCCATTATATCCGTATCAAAAGCCCTTATGTGGCTTACAACCTGTCAGCCGCTCCTAAAGATAAACTCACACCCATCATCTGGAGCTTTCCTATTGTAGGACGTGTTCCCTACCTGGGCTTTTTCGAGAAGGCGGACGCCATCAAAGAAGAGAAACGACTCATAAAACGCGGACTGGATACGAGATTACGAGGCATTCCAGCCTACAGCACTTTGGGCTTTTTTAGTGATCCCCTCCTCTCGACCATGGTAAAGTACCCTGATCCACTGATTATCAACACTGTCATCCATGAAATGACTCATGAGACTATCTTTCTTAAGGACAATATCAAGTTTAATGAGGGTATCGCGACTTTTGTAGGAGGTAAGGGGTCGATTATGTTTTTAGAACGGTATTACGGTAAGAAGTCCAAGTGGATAGCCTATGTCAAAGACTCTCACCATGACTCTATCCTCTTCTCCCACTTTATCAAGAAGTTCAGCAAAGAACTGAAAGCTTATTTCAGCCGTCCTATAAGTCGAGAGAGCAAGATACGTGGTCGGGAGCGTATCTACCAAAAGTACCAGAAGTACTTTCAAGTGACTGTTCTACCCAAACTTAAAACCAAGAATTATATAGCCTTCCCAAAGATTAAACTGAATAATGCCTACATCCTTGCTTTCCGACGCTATTATCTGGATCTTAGCTTCTTTGAAAGGGTGTATCAGCGTTTCGATGGGAACCTTAAAAAGACCATTCTATTTCTAAAGAAGTTTGAACATGTAAAGAAAAACCCCCAGAAAGTTATTGAGTACTGGTTACAGACTCACAAACATCTATAAAATAAGCGATAGTTTTTTCCATTAATAAAATATAGGAGACTTATCTTAAAATAAGTTCTTTGCACCCTAAGAGATTTTTATTATTATAAAGTGTTCATGATCTTTGAACTAAAACTCAAGTAAGTATGAATCCATCAATGTAAAAGGAGGAGTAAATTATGGCACTAGAAGTGGGTGGAAAAACACTTGAAACCACAGAATTTGGTCACCTGGTCAATGACGGCGACTGGGACGAAGACGTAGCTCTGGCTCTGGCGGCTGAGGAAAAGATCACCTTAAACGATCGTCACTGGGATGTTATTAATTATATGAGAGAACAGTATATGGACCATAACGGCAAGCAGCCCAATGTGAGGGTCCTGGTGAAGCACTTGAAAACTGTCTGGACGGGTGAGAAAGTCGATAGTAAAGTCTTGTTTCAGCTATTTCCCGTATCTCCTGACAAACAAGCTAGTAAGATCGGCGGACTCCCCAGGCCTATCCGTAGAGATGGGTATTAGAATGTGTTCAATTTCCCGTATGATTGCTTAATTCAACAGATTCTTCAAGCCCGTCTCTAGACACTATCCTATAACCTTCGATCGATGGCAGAGAACTTCACAACAGAGACTCCCCATGTGAGTCCAGCCCCGAATCCAACCATAGCAATTGTGGAAGGGACTTTTACTTTATTTTTCCTGAGAGCATTGACCAGAGCGATGGGTATAGAAGCGGCTGAAGTGTTCCCGTAATTTTGAAGCTCCGCAATCAGTTGATCCTCCCGGAGTTTCAGCTTTTCACCAATGGCCGTAACTATCCTGATGTTGGCTTGATGCGGGATAAGGTAATCCAACTCATCGATAGAGAGATTGGCCCTCTTAAGGGAATCTAATATAGCCTGTGGAACAACTCTTATGGAGAACTTATAGATTTCTCGCCCCTTCATCCGGACATATTGCTCACTAGTTTCTTTGGCATCCGTACCAGGAGCATTTTTCCCGTTGAAGGGAATATTGAGATCGGAGGCTTTTCTTCCATCCGAGTGGATATCAATCGTATAGATTTCATTGTCCCCATCTGTTCTCTCCAGAACCATGGCTCCAGCGCCATCACCAAAGAGAATACAGGTGTTTCGATCCTGCCAGTTCATAGCACGGGAGTGAATGTCACAGCCTAAAACCAGAGCTTTACGATAGGTTCCATTGAATAGAAGGGAATGGGCGACTTTCATAGCGTAGATAAAGCCACTGCAGGCGGCCACCACATTGAAGGCCACGGCGTTGTTTGCTTCAATCTGCCCCTGCACTTCACAGGCTGTGGATGGATAGAGTTGATCAGGTATGGATGTAGCAGATATGATGAGATCAATGTCAGACGCTTTGAGCCCAGCATAGGATAGGGCTTCATTAGCGGCCTGGACAGACAAGGAGGTGGCCCCTTCATCCCCACTCACCACGTGACGTTCTTTGATCCCTGTTCTGGATGTGATCCATTCATCATTCGTGTCTACAATTTTGGATAGATCATCATTTGTAATCACATGGTCTGGAATAGCAGTGCCTATTCCAGTAATCTTTACGGGATATCCTTTTATGAGGCTCACATAGTACTCGTCTTGTTTGGTGCTGTGAATATAGCAATTCCTGCAGTACTTGTCAAGAAAATCTTTTCTCACCCCTGTCCAGGTAGAATGATCAAAATCATTGCTTTAGGATACAAGCATTTTGATGGCTTCAGGTTTATCAGCTATTGACTTGAGCCTTATAACCCACTTTCTCAACGGCTTTGACTAAATCCTTGGTGTCCACCGACTCGCCTTTCTTGATGTAAACCTTTCCTATCCCGGACTTTAAATCAATCACAACCCCGTGAACGTTTTTCACCTTGGATAAAGCGGATTTGGCAGATAAGGCACATCCCCCACAGGACATCCCGCTGATTTTCAGCTGGATCACCTCTCCGCTCTCTTTTGCCAGGTTGGTGGCATTTTCTTTCTCACTGCACTGATAAAGCCCTAAGCTCATTAAAGTAATGATTAGAAGGCCCATAAGTCTTTGTCGATTCATTGTTCTCTCCTTAAACGGGTAAAATATATTCTGAATAGTAGGGGAATAAGGAAAATACAAGGGATATAACCATACTCACCCACAAGATCACCTTCACACCACGGGTTGATCCCCTGGTGGGACAGGATCCTGACTTGATGTCACAGGCCTTGTTCTTCTTAAAATAGGCTAGGTAAAAAGCAAAACCTAAAAGTAAAAAGGTAGCTATCATCAGGATGGGACTGAGATAACCGGTTAAAAAGGTGTTGTACTCTCCGTATAGGGCGGATAAAGTCCCCCCTCCAAGACTGGTAAACGCAAAGATGAGGGGCAGTACGCAGCAGCTGGAGGATAAAATCCCTGTGCCCACCGCTGTTAGCCCTAATTTGCCATTCATTGTATCCTCCAAAATGCCTCATGGCGAATCGAAATTACTAACACCTTGGAAGCCTCATTTCATACAAAAATACGGGCATTTCATTAAAACTGAATAAATCCACCGGCATGTGTCCGATATTATCAGTCTATCTATCAGTTATGCAAAATATACATTCAATAAAAAGATGTTCTGAAAAGGGTTCTATCTTATGGCCCAAAAGGGAGTGCATTATTTGCAATTGCCAGGGATGGTCTCAAAGCTTATTTCTTTATATATATATACTTATGATATTGGCACGGTAATTGCTCCAATTATAGGATAATCTAATGATTCTTTAATACCCTTGTAATCGACATTTGCATTTTGCTAGGCTATTGGATATATTTAGATATTATTATATAAAAACAACTCCTATAAGTT
>CAJXGR010000269.1 GCA_913053665.1 uncultured Spirochaetia bacterium | reverse complement strand
AAAGAAAAAGAATTCAATCTGCCCCAAAAGAAATCTAATAGATAAACTCCATTATGTCAATTAAAACATAATCCCTTGACTTTGTCTCATTCTTATGATATAATTTTCCTATCCATAGAATCAGATTTTAGGGCAGTGTATTTTCGTTATGTATCCAATTTCAAATCGCTATATAGCTGAGTCCATCGGTACTTTTGCACTTGTTTTCGTCGGCTGTGGCGCCATCATCGTCAATGATAATTATGTCGCAAGCCTAGGCCATGTCGGTGTGAGTCTTTGTTTTGGGCTAGTGGTGATGGCCATGATCTACTCGGTAGGCAATATCTCTGGGGCGCATCTGAACCCAGCCGTGACAATAGGATTTTTTCTCGCGGGCCGCTTGAATAAAAAACTTATCCTACCCTATCTATTCAGTCAATTTCTTGGGGCTATCATAGCAGCCTTGATATTACGATTCACTTTCCCAGAGCACAACAATCTGGGGGCAACCATTCCAACGGTTAGCGTTCTCAATACATTTGTCATTGAAGTTATTTTGTCTTTTTTGTTGATGTTTGTAATCCTGAATGTTTCCACCGGACATATGGAAAAAGGTATTATGGCCGGTGTTGCAGTGGGTGGTACCGTTGCCTTTGAGGCTCTGATCGGCGGTCCCATGACTGGCGCATCGATGAATCCAGCTCGCTCACTTGGGCCAGCTCTTGTTTCAGGCGAAATTCAAACACTATGGATTTATATAACGGCACCAGTTCTTGGTATGGCCTTAGCGGCACCGATGTGCCGATGGACACAAGGTGACGACTGTTGTTTACCCTATCAAAATGAACATGAACCGAAAACTTAATGTATTATTTCTTTGCATTGGCAATTCATGTCCCAGCCGAATGGGTGGAGGTTTATGTTGACACGTTCAATCCGATTTCATTGAACCCTGTTCTGCAGAGAAACACAGGGTCTAATTTCAAATGCAGTAAAAGTAATGGAGGAAATTGGCGTTGGTATTACCGAACACAAAAGAAAAAGAATTCAATCTGCCCTTAAGGAAATCTGATATACAAACTCCATTATGTCAATTAAAACCAGGGCTATTTAATTCTTCTCTAAGTCTTTATTCTTTTATATAGTGAAGCCAGACAGACGCTGGCCTACTTTTTTTAAAATACCGGTAGAACAGCGTCTGTCTGTTCTATACTTAATTGAAATAAACAATTATCAGGGGAATGAAATAGCCCTGCCAGTCGATAATTCTTGAGTTGACTCTATAGCAATTCCTTATTATTTTAAAAGTTATGGTAAAAGAAAACGTTCAAGTCCTTGAAGAAATCGAACCCCTCGTATTAGATTTTGAAGGTATTATTGATTTTACTGATGATGATAAATTATTTGATTTCTGCGTACAAAATAGAGATCTAAGAATAGAGCGGACTCGGGAGGGGAAACTTATTATTATGTTGCCAGTAGGTGGAGAAGGATCAAAAAAAGAAGGATTATTAACAATACTTATTGGATCATGGAATCGTGAGAACAAATTGGGTACTGTACTTAGCCCGTCAGGTGGTTTTATTATGCCAAGTGGTGCGATGCGATCACCTGATGTGTCATTTGTCAAAATAGATCGCTGGAAGGCTGTTCCTCTCTTAAAAAGGAAAAAGTTTTTGCCTATCTGTCCTGATTTTGTGGTTGAACTTAGATCAGAAAGTGATCACTTAAAAAAGTTGAAAGATAAGATGATGGAATGGATGGCTAATGGATGTCTCCTGGCTTGGCTCATTGATCCCCTTGAGGAAAAGGCATATATCTATAGACCCAATAAAGAAATAGAAGAGATAGGATCATTCAACGAAAAGCTCTCTGGTGAAGATGTCCTTCCAGGCTTTGAATTAGACTTATCCGAGCTTCAGGAAGAGGAATAAAGGTTCTGCTGAACTCATTTCCTGGAAAAGTTCTTGTTTAAGTCAAGAATTAAAGAAATCCATTTCCCTCAAAAGAAATCTAATAAATAAGCCCCATTATGTCTATAGAACATAATGCCTTGACCTTTGTCTCATCCTTGTATTATAATTTTTCCTATCAATGACTCCAACCACATTTCCAACACTCGGTAAATTGTCCTTCAATTAACTCTTCACACTTACAACATTTCCATGTTTCAACTTTAGTAGAGTAGGATTTCACTTTTCTAAGTAGCTTTTTGGCCTTTTCAATATCTTCACTATCTACTAAGACCTGTACACCTAAAATAAGTTGTAGTTGTGGCTCCATTCCTCCACAGTCATCTTTAAATACAAATGAGTTGATACCATTTGCTTCAAGTTTTGCTCTTACTATTTCAGCATTTATTTCATTCGTAAAGGTTGCTAAGACAATTAGCTTGGATGACATGGCGTGGCCTCATTTTTTGTTATCTGTTAATTTCCTTTTTTTTCGCCACTTATTCACTTTTTTAAGCACTTTAGCTGCTAATCTACGTCCATCATAATCATTTAATAATTTTTCCTATCAATCAAGGATCGACAGGTCAATATATGTGATGACGTTTGTGATTCAGCAGATCTCTGTGGGATCCAGTCCTGTGACTTCTACGATCTTTCCGATAACGCTACACAACGCTTCTTGAAGGTTTTAGCCTGGGAACGTACTCTGGAAGGCAGTAAGGAGATAGAAAAGCGTAAAAAAGAGGAAGCAGAAATCACAATCACCTGCCCTGACTCTCCTTTCCAACAATTCAATTAAATCCCAATTAAGGAAAAAACCCCCTTCTTCTCTTCCGTAGACCGTTGACCGTTCACCCTTCTTTTCTTCTCTCTTCCTCCCCCCCAACTCACACCCCAGAGACAGGCCAATGACAGGAGAAAGACAGGACAAGCTCAGGAGAAACTATTAAGCAACCCATAAGATAAATCACACTTCAAAGACTCGCTACCCGGTAGCTGGCTAACTCTCCAGAACGGGATTTCCACTCACTTGAATACACGACCTGGCCCGGCCGCACAACTAGGACGGGATAAACTTAAAAGATAATTTTACAGTATGGTAATAGGTCATTTAATTCTTTTATTTGCGAAGTTTTCACTTGAGTATGTCTTAAATCAAGTCTAGTTAAATTTACTAGATCTTTTAAGTGAATGAGCCCTTTACTTGTTATTTGCGTGTGACTCAGGTTTAGGGTTTCTAATTTACGATAATATATTATATATTTTAAGCCTTTATCTGTTATTTTTGTAAAACTTAGATTCAAGTTGCGTAAATTAGTAAGCCATTCAATATGCCTAAGTCCTTTATCTGTTAAATTAGTATGAGAAAGGGAAAGATTATGCAAATTTAGACTAAGGTAATCAAGATGATATAGCTCCTTATTAATTAGTTTCTTCTTTGAAAGGTCTAAATTTCTTAAAGTGTTTAGATCTTTAATTGAATAATCAAGCTGAAACCTTTTTTTTAACCAATTTTGACACTTTTGAAATAATTCCCTTTCTTTTTCAGTAACATAACTATTGGAATAGTTTCTAACTTCAATTATAGTTACTATTTCTTTCTTAAATAGCATTAAATTCCATGATATTTTCTTGCTGAAAGCATTTAAATACTTTAATTTATATGTATTCACATAAACAGTAAATGCTTTATTGTTAGGATAATAAAATATACAGCCATTTAATTTACCTGGAGGCTCATCTAAAAAATCATATTCAATATAGTCACTTTTCATTTCTGATTTTATAATTGAAAGAAAATAGTTTACTGTTTTTCCTTCAAATTGACTAAAACTATTTTTCATAAAATGGGTACTACTACAAGCAGTTATTATAAAAGAGAAATAGATTATTTTTTTTATACTGGTCAAAATCTTTATCTTCCTGCGGTGTGTGTAAAATTAAGCTTGCGTTAAAAATCAAGTTCCCGATATAATGATAAACTTTGGCTCTTTATGTTTTTTAGATTGTTGGATGGGTAGAACAGACATTCCTGTCTGTTCGGAAACAAATATAAGGTCACCAACTTGGAATCCATATTGAGCCTTTTCTTTTTTGACAGGATCTGCAAGATTCAATGAAATGAGAAGTGGATTAGCCTGTCAATTATATCCTGGGGACCTCAAAAACGGGAATCTATTTTTTAACATCTCCTAAATTCCTGACTCTCTGTCGGACTGGGAAGTCCGACCTACAGGCTTTTTCAGGAAAAGTCCATTGGCCTATAGGTCGAGCTTCCTAGCTCGACAGACGCCAATTTCTTAGGCTAAACTTTTGTCAGAATTAAATAGCCCTGCTCAAGATTAATTTCCCTTGCTTATTATCAAAAAATAGCTTATTATTTCCAATAGGAATAGCCGAAACTATAGGCGCTTTTCAGAGGAGTATCCCATTGAATTGGACTCAGGTTCTTGCTATTGTTCTTCCTGTGATGTTTGCTATTGTTATCGGTATATTTTACAATAATCGTCGGCTGGATGATTTAAGAACAGACTCAAATAAACGCTTTGATCTAAGAACAGACTCAAACAAACGCTTTGATGATGTCAACAGACGCTTTGATGATGTCAACAAACGTTTTGATGACCTTCGCCTTGACATGAACAACCGGTTCAATGCTATGAATAACAACATGAATACCCGATTCAATGCTATGAATGAGGATGTCAAGGAATTAAAAACCGACATTCGAGAGATTCGCAATCTGATGATCGAGTTGTTAAAGAAAGGATCCGTCGGTTAAGCGGGTTGAACTCGACAAAATGACTTCCTGAATCCTGGCCCACTGGTTGAACAGTGTCTTCTCTGTTCAATATAAATATCTGCTTAAACCAACAACTCTTTATTCATA
>CAJXGR010000268.1 GCA_913053665.1 uncultured Spirochaetia bacterium | reverse complement strand
TTAGTATTTTCACAATTAGGTGAAAAAGACTAATGCGACATTCTCTGCCGGGGTCGCCCCTACAAACTCCATCATTTATTGGTTTATCACGACCTTAAAGTTTATAAGTAACACCTAGATCAAAAGAAAAGTTGGTATAGGAAAAGTCAATGTCATAATTTCTTGTTCCAGACGTTGGATTCACCCCCGGCACATAGTTTGGGAAATTGGTATTTTTGATCACTAAAAATGATCTAAAGAACAGGTCTAAATGCCTGGACACGGAGTAAATCGTTTTTAATTTTAGTTTTATGTAATGTTTAAAATAGCGGGAACCACTGGTTAGGGGGATGTGGCTGGCTGAAGTCCCATAACTGTTGGACCCAAAGCTCTGTATTTCCCCACTGGCCTTAAACTTATACTTAAAACTTTTGGACAGCTTTTGGGCGATCTCTAAGCCAAAAGTGTTGCCTATAAAGGAATAATACCCTTGAAACTCATCAATATTGATCTCTAAATTATAGCTGGGAGTGATTTTAAGTTTCTGTTTACGAAAGTTGAAGATGACCTTCAGGGTTGTGTTATTATTAATCTCTTCATACAAAGGATTTGGGGTGGTTGAGAAGTGAGTTATCCCTGTGGTAGCGTCTCTAGACAACTGCACTGTGTCCCAAGTCTTTTTGAGTGTATTGGATAGCTCTCCATTCAGTAATTTCCTCTTCTTTTTATATTTAATACCCACAGTGAGTAATAATACGTGATAATCTGAAGGAGTGAGGTGATTCGGGTTGTTCGCACTGAAATTCGAGTCCACAATAGCGATCTTTCTTGTGTAACCCAATAGACCGAATAAAGGTAGATAATCTCTAATCTTGTAATTCTCTGATACAGAAAACCTTATCCTATGATAAGAATAACGGTCAGTAGGCAACAACTGGATGTCGCCACGATTAAATGCGGCCGAAAAGACAGCTGGATTTGTTTGATAATGATCGGGCCAATCAGGTTTCAGCACCCATTTATAGTTGACATTGAAACCCCATGTCAACTTCTTGCTGGCTTTATAATTGAGTCTAGCACTTAGATAGTTGGTCATTTTATCGAGAGTCGAGCTAGATTGATCCACATCATTAAACTGCTTTTCAATGAAAAAGTTATATCTGAATATGGAGGTCAAGACATCTGTTAACTTATAGGATAACTTTGTGTTAACGGATGCCCCCAAAGCGGGAGTTTTGACTTTATAGCTTAAATAATTGACTCTTCCCCCTCCAAATAAAGAGACGGATAGATCAAACTTGGCTCTGGAAGGAGCTTTCTTCTTCTTTCTCTTCTTCTTCACCTTCTTGGCGAGTACCGTGATCTCTTTAGAGCCTTTTTTATTAGACTTTTTATCCTGTGCGTACAAATCAATTGAGGGAGTGAAATGAGTTAAAAGGCCTATGAACAAGAATCCATATAAAAGCTTTAAATGATTATGCAAGTAGAACACCTCTTTACCAAGTTATTATATTGAGTCCAAATTATTGTAGAAAACAAAATATAACCTATATTTTAGTATTTTCAAGTCATTTATTTTATCTCATAGATTTATCACGTTTTGAGTCTTCATAATAAAATCCCGTGATCCATAGGCAAATATTGAACTTACCGATAATTATAGAGAAAAAGCTGAAGTCCCCAGGATTTCATACGATAATCTCTTGGTATTTCAGGTTTATTTTAATATTTTTAATAGACTATAACTTTTCCATGACGGGCAGTAGCGCAGCTCGGTTAGCGCACTAGACTGGGGGTCTAGGGGTCGCAGGTTCAAATCCTGTCTGCCCGAATCAATGAATGCTTTTTGAGGGTCTCAAGAAAATAGAATGAATGTATTATTAACCAACGATGACGGCATTAACGGAGAAGGGTTGATCTCTCTCAAAGAGGCTTTAGAGGCTATGGATGGGATCAATCTCACTGTGGTAGCCCCTGACAGGGAGAGAAGTGCCTCCAGCCATCGGATCACCATCTTTGACCCTCTCATCCTTAAAGAGGTCTCTGACAAAGCCTTTACCCTGAACGGCTCTCCGGCCGATTGTGTTAAAATCTCTCTGGAAGGCCTGTTAAAGGAACAAATAGACCTCGTGGTCTCTGGAATCAATAATGGGCCAAACATGGGGATCGATGTCTATTACTCCGGCACGGTGGCCGCGGCTAGAGAAGCCCGATTCCATTCAATCCCTTCCATAGCCTTTTCTATAGATGGATATACCCATGACAAAGCCTTTGACACAGCTACTGAATGGGCTGTGGGAATCGTCATGAAGGTTTTAGAGCAACCCATACGGGCCAAGGCCTTCTATAATGTGAATATTCCCAATGTTAAAAAGGGTTTGATTAAAGGTATACAGATTACATCCCTTGGGAAAAGGGTTTATAATGATCAAGTCCTGGAAAGGATCACTCCCTTTGGGTGGAAGTACTTTTGGATTGGAGGAGACTTACCCTCCTATCAGCCTGAGGAAAACAGTGACTTTAACGCTGTGGAAGATAATTATGTGTCCCTCACGCCCCTTCAGCTTGATGTGACAGACTATTCGGCCATTGAGGATCTAAAAGGCAATTTTAATTTAACGTTCTAACCTCATAGAGGGGGATTTATGCAGGATGATGGCTTGAGTGAAGAGGAATTGAAGAGCATGTGGGATCGGATTGACCTGACCAACACCTCATCCCAGAAGAAAGTCAAACAATTGCTTTATGAAGGGCGGGAGCTAAGTCAACAGGGTGATGACAAGAAAAGCATTGAAACGCTCCTTCAGTGTGTAGAATTAGATCCTGAGAACCTGGAGGCCCATTACTACCTTGGACTGATTTACACACGGCAAAAAAGCTTCAATCACTCTATCGTCCACCTCAATGAAATCGTGATGTCTCGTTATCAGTATATTCACCTCCAACAAGTTCGACAGGTTTTAGGATACATTTATGCCCTTCAGGAGGACTATGAGAACGCCCGAGAGCAACTCTTTGAGTGCCTGAAATCTGATGACAAGAACCTTAAGGTCTTATCCATATTGGGATTCACTTATTATAGAGAGAAAAACTATGAGCTAGCCAGAGATTATTATGATAAAGTCCTTAGAATCGATGATAAGAACGCCAATGCCTACAACTCCCTGGGTATGATCTATATAGAGACCGAAGAAAATATAGATGAAGGGATCTCTATATGTAAAAAGGCTTTAGAGATTCAACCGGACTCACCTGCCTATCTAGACTCCATTGGATGGGGATATTATAAGAAAAAAGATGATCTACAGGCCATCGAATACTTAAAACAGGCCTATGAAAAAGCCCCGGACAGTCAGGAAATCAAAAGACATCTTCAGGAATTCCTTGATTTCTAAACGTTGGTCTCATCATGAAAGTTGTGAATAAAGACGAAATGGAACAGATTGACAGGGAAAGCAGTGAGGATTATAATATCCCTTCTATCCTGCTTATGGAGAATGCAGGCATCGCCATTGCCTTAAAGACCCTGGAGATCCTCCCAATTATAAAAGAAAGAGGCCTTTCAATCGCTGTATTAGTAGGCCCAGGAAATAATGGAGGGGATGGATTGGTGATTGCAAGGTACTTCTTTACCCACCATATCCCTGTAGAGATCTTCATCATTGGGGATCCGGAGAAGTTCAAGGGAGATGCCAGCTTGAACCTGAGGATAGCCCAGAGCTTAAAGATTTCTGTAACGATCATAACCTCTTTGGATCAATGGACTAACTTATCAAAAGCAATTTTATCTTATCCAGTCTTAATAGACGCCCTTTTCGGAACAGGCCTAAAAGGTGAGGTGAGAGAGTTTTATATAGATGTCATTCAATCGATCAATGAGAGGTCGAATAACACTCTGATTGCTGTGGATGTCCCTTCAGGGCTTATCAGTCTGGAAGATGGGTCTAATCAATCCGTGGTACAGGCGGATCATACCATCACTGTGGCATTACCTAAAGTCGGGATGATGGACTATCCAGGAAGAGACTCCGTTGGACAAGTCCATATAGTCCAGATCGGTTTTCCTGAAAGCTTGCTTACTCATCCCCGTATCAAAAAAAACTGGATCACCCATGATATAGCCCATAATCTTCTCCCAAAGCGATGCTCGAACACCCATAAGGGAAGTTACGGCCACCTTCTGGTGATTGCAGGGAGCTATCAATACACGGGAGCGGCTGTGTTAGTTTGTCAATCGGCATTAAGATCGGGTTGCGGCCTTGTAACCCTTGCTTCAACGCCTTCCGTATGCCAGACATTGCGTCATCAATTCCCTGAAGCGATTGCTCTTGAACTCCCTGAAAATGACGATAAGACCCTGTCGGATAAAGCCTTTGGAGTTTTGAAAGACACTCTGTCTCACTATGAAGCAGTGGTCATCGGACCCGGTATGGGTCAAAGCCCTGGTGTCACCAGCTTTCTCAAATCCCTGTTAACCCATTACACGGGTAAGATCGTAATCGATGCCGATGGAATCAACTTGCTATCCAGGGAAATCCAGATCCTGAAGGAGAGCAAAGCTGAAGTGATCCTGACTCCCCATATCAAAGAGATGGGAAGGCTTATAGGAAAAGACGTTGAGACCATCGTATCTAATAAACTGTCTCTCCTGAAAGGCTTCTCAAAAGAATATCAGTGTATTACCGTACTAAAAAGCGCTACGACTCTTATCTCAAACACTGAAGGGGAGATTTGGTATAACACAAGAGGCAATGAGGGGATGGCGACAGGCGGCACGGGAGATGTTCTGACTGGCATCATAGGGAGTCTGATGTCGCAGGGCCTGAATGGATCAGAAAGTGCCGTATTGGGC
>CAJXGR010000267.1 GCA_913053665.1 uncultured Spirochaetia bacterium | reverse complement strand
CGATCCGCCGGGGCGACCCTACAACGACTGGCTAATGCGACAGATTCTTCAAACCTGCCCCTACGGAAGGATCAGTTATTAAACGGTAGCATCACCGAAAAAGCTTATTGCTCTTGACTTTTATTAAGATCACTGATACTTTTTATATCATTAGCCGAAATTGTTATGTTATGGACACCAATATCCCCAAAAAGAGTGCCGAAGAATATTATCGTCAAAGTTATGACCTTCTTATCACCAAACAGATCCCTGCTGCGGTCTACTTTTGTAAGACGGCTCTCAGGTTAAAACCTTATCTACGAGGTCCTTACCTTCGATTGGGTAACATTTATACCCTCCTCATGCATTATGAAGAAGCCGCCGGCTATTACAATCGTTTCTTGATCTACAGCCGTGAAGCAGAGGACCTTTTAGATATTTCCAGGGCCTACAATGCCATTGGATACCTGCATACCCAAAAACGTAATATCAGAGAGGCATTAAGACACTATTATCTTTCATTGGATATTCTAAAAGCCCTTAAGAATCCCAAAGAGACAGCTCGCTGTTATAACAATATTGCCTTAGCCAATCGGATCGACGGGAACTATGAAAGAGCCTATTATTACTACCAGAAAGCTGTGTCCATAAGCAAAAGAATGAAGGACATGGAGCGTATGGCTTACTATTACTTTAACATGGCTATTATGTTCAAAGAGCAGAAGAAGTATTTTAAGGGTATGTGGTATATTAGAAAGTATAGAAAGATAAACCGCCTCCTGAAAAAGAAAGGAATCCCTGTCTCATCCAAACCTTCAAATCTCTCCGCCTTAGAGTAACCTATCCCCTGTATTTGCTATACCAAATTAAGTTTAAATTGTCCAGTTATAAAACCTGTCACGCCTGTAGAGACGCATGGCCATGCGTCTCTACAGGCGACAATTCATAAACCTTTTAATATAATATCCTAGGGACGTTTTGAAGAAAAATCGACTGAACCCATTTAAATCAGTCCTGTTATTTTCTACTTGTCCTTTGAAAGGGTTTTGTATATCTTAAATAAGAAGATAGATCTAGTTTCTTCATTCATTGGGGTCTATTTGAGACTCTAAATCTTAGAATAGTTAGAGATTTTATCTTGACGATATACATAATCGGGTTACTAAAATGGATCTAATCAACAATCCAAATTATTCCAAAGTCGAAGGCTGGGTGGGAGCTGTTTACTGCCTCAGTATCGATATGATTCAATCCACTGAAGCGGCTTTAAAGCGAAGTTCTCAAGAGCAAAACACCTTTAACAGCTTTTTAGTGAAACAAATTGGACCACATATAAGAAAACTCGCTCTGGAGGACGCCATTGTCCAGTTCACAGGGGATGGGTGGCTGGTCATGACGGATAAAGAAAGAAAAATACCTGCCCTGATATGCTTTGCATGGATTATGGCGAAACTGTTTCAAAAGGAAATGGCTGAACTCACCGGTTTTGAGATAGATAAAATCTCTCCTCTTCGTTTGGCAATCAGTTCGGGCTTTGACATGAGCGTTCAAATGCCTGATGGAAGTATGCATTGGGTGGGAGATAGTGCCAGAAGATCGGTTCGTGCGGCGGCCTGTTGTCATGTGAACGAAGTGTTGGTGGATTACAACGTAATGCAAGGGGTCATCAATGATTTTGAGATTGAAGGCATTGACTTTGAGCAACGTCGTCTTGAAAAGCCAGGACTTAAGTGGGAAGAAAATCTGAATCTTCAAACTATTCACAAGTTTAACCCTCAATTTAGGAATGAATTACACGCCCCAGAGTGGTTCGTATACACCCTGTCCATGATGGGCCGGATTGAAGAAGCTATACAATTGGCTCAGCAGGCGGCAGAGACTTTAGTGGAGAGGAGTAAACAAGCATCGGATCCTAAGGAAGTGCTAAAGAAATGGAATCTGTTAATGGCCAGTGCTCCTGATCACTCAATCCTTTCCACCCTGATGGACAAGATCAAAAAGAGTGACCTGGTTCCCAATATATATACTTACAATATTTTGATCCAAAAAGCTGAAAATCATGAATCCGCCATGACTTGGCTCGGTGAAATGAAAAGCAAAGGGATTCATCCAAATACCAGTACCTATCAGATTCTTGTTGAAATAGCCCCTAACTATGCGGAGGCTGTTCGCTACATAGATGAGGTGGGTGAAAAGTATCTTAATGCGGCCAGCTATAATATCTTGTTTCAAAAAGTTCCCAATTTCGAGGAAGCCCGAAAGCTCTTTAACAGAATCGGCAAAAAAGGTATTGCCACTAATTTCAGCATTTACCATCAAATGATCAAGATCACCCCGGACTATCAATCAGCCAGAGAATTACTCAACGAAATGGAACTCAAAGGCATTCCACCAAACGTAGTGACCTATAGCATGCTCCTTAAAAAAGTGTCTAATTATGAAGAGGTCAGTATTTTAATGGATGAAATGGAAGCAAAGGGTATACCCAGCGATGTGGTTTTTTGATCACCCCTTGAATCGTATAAAAATCACAAGATATGGAATAACGGATGGTAAAGTCTCTCAGAGGTTTTATTCTATATAATAGCCCAATTTGTTAGATAGCTTTAAGCCTATTATTTGGTCCAGGTGATATGAAAAGAAAGGCAGGATCCATGTTCTGGATAATTATTGCATCCGCTTCACTGGTCTATCTTAGTCTAGGATTACTCTTATATTTCTTCCAGTCTCACATCGTTTATCAGCCGTATAAAGAACTGATAGGCAGTCCTCAGGATATTTCATTGGACTATGAGGATATTGCTTTTCAGGCCTCAGATGGCACCCACCTACATGGATGGTTTATACGGGCTCAAGAGCCTAAAGGGGTTTTATTCTTTTGTCACGGCAATGCTGGTAATATGTCCCACCGTTTAGAAACTTTACGCCTCTACAATCGCCTTGGACTGAGCATATTCGTTTTTGACTACCGTGGATATGGGCGTAGCAAGGGAAAGCCAGATGAAAAAGGGACTTATCTGGATGCTGAAGCCGCCTGGAACTACCTTAGGACTCAAAGGAAGATTTCCCAGGATCAGATCATCGTGTTGGGTCGATCTCTGGGCGGTGGGATAGCTCTTGGTTTGGCTGGTAGAATTCATCCAAAAGCCTTTATTATAGAGTCTTCCTTCACATCGGTTCCTGACCTGGCGTCCAAGTACTACTTTTTTCTGCCCATCGACTGGATCACGCGGTTCAGTTACAATAATCTAAAGCAGATCCCTCTAATTAACTGTCCCGTACTGGTTATCCATAGTAAAGAGGATCGAGTGATACCCTTTGAACATGGTGTAAAGCTTTATAACGCAGCGAAAGAGCCGAAAGAATTCCTGGAGATCACAGGGACTCATGGGAATGGGTTTTTGACGTCTGGACAGGTCTATGAGCAAAGGGTCAAGGCGTTTATTGATCAGCATTTAACAGATTAGCTTGGGATCATTCCCTTTTAGGCAAGATAAATCGCCAACCCCGTAGGGGCGACCCGCCGGGTCGCCCCTACGGGTGGTAGAGGTCTCTGGATCAGGAAAAGACCAGGTATATAAGGAGATTTCCATGACTGAAGAACAAGATGACGGATCTGTCTATTTTAAAGTCAACAACATAGAGAAAGCCGAGGAATTAAGGAAGATATTTCGCTTTTCAATAGAAGAAGACATGCTTTCTCACTATCAGAAAAACGCTGGCCCGTTGATTGAAGCCATTTTAGACGATGAAAAAGAGGTGCGTTTCACCAAAGAGCAATTGGATTACATCACGGGACTCCTGTTATTCCTGCTATCAGAGAAGCGTTACATCATTGAGGAGATGGGATACACTGATCCGGAGGACATTGACCTTGAGTTGGGGGGGTACTTTTTGGCGGACACCCAGGCCCTGTTGGGGATTCTGAGGAAACGACTGGGTTAGGGTCGATAAATCCCGGTGTGGATGATGAAAGCAAATGATCTTGTCGAAAGGATAAAACTATGAAACGATGTATTACAATATTAATAGGCTTATTTCTGGCTTCCAGCCTCATGGCAAACCTGAACGATGACTTGTTTGAGGCGGTTATAAAAGGAAATAAGAAGAAAGTAGTCCTTTTGATCAAGAAAGGGGTGGATGTCAAAGCTGAAAATACTCATGGTAGAACACCTTTACATTTTGCTTGTCGTGGTGGGATCAAATGGTTTGTCAAAAAACTTATACGTAATGGAGCAAACATCAATTCTCAGACATTCTATCCTGAGCAATCTTATCTTCGATCTATCGATGAAGGAATTACTCCATTGGATGAAGCAGTTATCGGTGGACACATGGAAATCGTTCAACTACTTATTAAAAAAGGAGCCAATATCAAGCTGCGAAATGAATCTAAAGAAACAGCCATGCATTATTCAGCCTGGTATAACAGAGTTGAGATCGCTAAACTTCTTATTGAGAAAGGGCTTAAAGTAAATGCGAAGAATTATAATGATGAAACCCCCATTTTTTACGCTGTTAGAGAGGGACATATCAAAATGGTAAAACTATTAGTCAAGAATGGAGCATCTTTTGATTTGAAGAGTTTGTTTTTGGGAGAGACCCTTTTACATAGATCCGTAACCCATGGACACTATGAAATATCGGTATATTTGATAAAAAAAGGTTTAAATGTTAATTCTAAGAATGGATTTAATTGGACACCTTTGCATAATGCTGTTAGTGAGAGTCACTTAAAAATAGTTAAACTTCTTATCCTTAATGGAGTTAACGTCAATGCTAAGACTAAGAATGGTAAAACCCCTCTCGACTTGGCTGAGGGCGATGCCATGAAAAAGCTTCTTCGGGAAGTTGGGGCGAAAAGTG
>CAJXGR010000266.1 GCA_913053665.1 uncultured Spirochaetia bacterium | reverse complement strand
ATCTCGGCAATACCCTTTCTAAGACAGAATGAGAAGGAACCTCTTGTGATTAAAATACCCGATATCCATTTGGGTCTGGGGATGGACAGAGGGACTTCTGTAGAAACACTGTTCAAAGCAGTCAATCATTTTATTTTTGAGCATAATCTTTGTCTTGAAGACATAAAAGGCTTGGCTTCTTTTGCGGCCAAGTCGGATGAAAAGGGTCTCATTGATTTGTCCAATAAACTCAATCTTCCCCTAAACTTTTACTCAGAAGGAGAAATAAACGGTTTAGAGGGCATTTTTTCTGATTCACGAGCCAAAGACTTTTTTAATATCAAAGGAGTGGCAGAACCTTCTGCTATTCTAGCTTCTAAGTATAAAACACTATTTCTGCGAAAACATATATATCAATCAACGACTGTTGCAGCAGCATTTTAAGGAGATGTCGTGGTGAGTCAGGGTAAACCAAAGAATCAGGATGAAGTTCAGGTTCTTGTAGATAAAATACTCAAATGGCGAATAACCTTTAAACATAAACGAGATAATGTTTTAAGGAAGCTTAAGTCGGATGGGTTTGCGGGTGATTTAGCTAAAATATTTACTTTTAGTCATTTAAAAAATAAATACCCGGACTTTTGCCCTCAATACCCAAAAGATGAAACCTGCCATCCCATTATGGAAAAGGATTTAAACTGCTATCACTGTGCCTGTCCCCACTACGATCTGGAGGATTCGCCCTATGAAGAAGGGAATCGTCTGTTTATCGGACGCTGTATGATTCAGTCAAAAAAACATAAATATGTGGAACACAAGGGGATACACAGTAGAAAGCAGGAGCTTTATATCTTAAGTTGTGAAGACTGCCTGATTCCTCATACTTTATCTTTTGTTCAACAGATGGATAAGCCTTAAAAGGAGACCTTTTAACGTGTCTACATGTTATTAGAAGGGAGAAAATAGTTCTCCATGAGCCTGGGATTATTTCTGAAAAAGCTATGAAGGTAAGTGCCAAGGACATTAACACCATTGGTCCAGGCACCTCCTTCCTCTCTTGTGCTGTTAGGCTTATAGAGAGACCAAATAGCTTGAGCGTTGTGATTGTCTAATGCTTCACTATAATGAAAAGCATGTCCTTTATAGGATGTTCCATACTGTGTATCTTTGGCTTCATAATACCCAAGACGCTTTCTGGTCGGCCTCATTCTGAACGAGATGGGTAAAATCCCCGACATCTCCATGGTCTGATCATCATTAAGTAGACTTTTACCCAAATAGATCAGGCCCGCACATTCACCGTAGACTCTTTTACCTTTGTCAGCAACAAAATTATGAAGACTGTCCTTAAAGTTATGTGATTGATTCAGTCTATTATGGATTTCAGGTGTTTCGACATAGCCTCCAGGGATATATAATACTTGGCTATCTTGTGGTATAACTTGATCTTCCAATGCCGATATGATGTAAACCTCTTTATAGAGTTCCTTTAAATATTGGATATTATCGTAATAGAGAAAAGAAAAAGCGTGATCCTGAATGACTGTAACCTTCAGCTTTTTAAACTCATTATAGGCCTTATCAGACAGTAAAGGAAAAGCATCATCTAAACGTAAAGCGTTAACTTCCTCCATATCCATAACTTCATAAAGCTTGTCTATATCAATATGGGCTAAAACATTATCTACAAGGGAGTCTATATCCATATCATCCATAATACTGAGGTCCAGACCAAGATGACGACTGGGTATATGGTCCAAGTCCTTTTTAATCCAGCCTAAAACACTAATTTGAGGGAAATCTTTTTGGATGACGGCCTGAATCATCTTATAATGGCTTTCTGATGAGACATGGTTGAACAGAACGGCTTTAATGGTATGATCTGGTCTATAGGTCAACAAACCTTTAACGATGGCGGCAATCGTTGTGTAAGTACCCTCCGCAGAGATCACAAGTAATGTTGGGATCCCTAAAATCCTTGCTATATCATAACTTGAACTTTCTTTTTCCATTCCGTCAAAATAACCCATCACCCCTTCGACCACAGCTGTCAAACCCCCTTCTGTATAGTGTTTGAAGGTCGATTTCAATTCTTGTTCGCTCATCATAAAGCGATCCAGATTCACCGAGTTCTGTCCTGTTATTTTATAATGAAATTGAGGATCAATGTAGTCGGGACCGATCTTAAAGGGTCTCAATCGATCCCTTTGACTGAGTCTTCTTAGAATTGCAAGGGTTATAAGGGTCTTTCCTGCTTTGGAAGAGGTGGCTGAGATGACGATTCCTTTGGACATGTCCTATCCTTTTATCCATTGAATATAAATGAAAGGGCGTGAGAGGTCAAGAGAAATCACATAACTAATGTAAATATAGATATTTATACAAATGGTCTTAGAAGTTTTTATCGATATATACCCAATCCAAAGGGCCATGCAGGCACTATAGAGATGAATACCCCCTATCCGTACGGGTTCAACATGTTGAACCCGTACGGATAGGGGGTAGAAGGGTGAACACGTGGGTTCACCCCTGCAATGCAAATCATAAAATAAGCCTTGAAGAACCACTAGGTATTCACTATCTTTAGCAATAAGAATAGATTCAGGACAAAGTAAATGATCTCAAAACGAGCCCATGAGACCACATCATTTATCGTGATGGACATATTAGAACGTGCCGAAGAGCTTGAGAAGGATGGAAAAGACGTGATCCACCTGGAGGTGGGCCAGCCTGATTTCAAAACCCCTGAACCCATTGTTGAAGCCACTATTGAAGCTTTGCAAAGGGGAGATACAGGATACACCCATAGCCTTGGTCTCATAGAATTGCGTGAAGCTATAGCAGAACATTACTTCAACTACTATGATGTGAACGTTTCTCCAGATCAGATCCTTGTGACTTCCGGAAGTTCTCCCGCCATGCTGATGGCCTTTCATACTCTTTTGGAGGCAGGAGACGAGTTCATCCTTCCAAATCCCTATTACTCCTGCTACCCTAATTTCATATTAGGTTCAGGTGCAAAAGCTGTTCTCATAGACACTCCAGAAGATGAAGGCTTTGAATACGATACTGACCAGATAAAACGCCATATTACATCCAAAACAAGGGGCCTACTGGTCAATTCGCCTGCCAACCCAACGGGAATCGTTTACTCAAAAGAAAAGCTCATGGAGCTTGGTCAAATCGACTTACCCACCATCATTTCTGATGAAATCTATCATGGACTCACTTATGAGAAGGAGGATCGAGAATATTCCCTCCTTGAGTTCTGTGATCACGCCATTATAATCAATGGATTCTCCAAACTTTATGCCATGACAGGCTGGCGATTGGGTTATCTCATTGCCCCAAAGGTATTAATGAGACCGTTACAAAGATTGCAGCAAAACTATATCATCTCGGCCAATTCTTTTGTCCAACGAGGTGGCATTGCCGCTTTGCAAAAGGTTCATGACGAAATCCATTCTATGAAGGATATTTACAATAAACGCCGTAAGTATATGATACAAAGGCTAAAAGGAATGGGCTTTACTCTTGACGTTGAACCACAGGGGGCTTTTTACGTATTTGCCAATGCGAAGGCTTTCACAAAGGATTCCAGGGCCTTTGCATTTCGTGTACTGGAAGAGACTTACGTGGGTATCGCTCCCGGCATTGACTTTGGGACAGGAGGAGAAGGATATTTACGATTCTCCTACGCCAATTCCATGGAGAACATCGAAAAAGGTCTTGACCGGCTAGAAGGTTTTCTCCACAGGATATCGGATAATGATAAAGCCTGATGACCGACTGTAGGGGCGACCCCGGCGGGTCGCCCCTACAGTCGGTCAAATAAACTCATCAGTTATTCGTTTATCACTACATTGACATTATCAATTTCAAGCACCAAAATTAAATATCCCTCTCGTAGAGGTTCCACCAGAAGCGTCTGTAAATGCTCCAGAATAAAAGATAATATAATACCTAGCACCGGGCTGTAACGCCGTATTGGGTGTCAAAGTAATTTGATTGGATGGGAATCCGCTCAATGTAAAGCTAACGGAAGAGCCGGTGACCCCGTCTTTTGTTAAGCGAATCTTTGCTTGATCTCCTGAAGAAGCGGTATTTGCCAGATCAATGGTTAACACGCCTCCTGAAAAAGAGACGGATGCAACATGAGGAGGTAAAGTAGTCACACAGGCACCAGCTTCATATCCATAATCAAAAACCCAGGGATCTTTAATCTCTCCTGCAGGGCAGTCACATCTCCTAATATCACTACTATCACAACAACTTATTAGAAATAGTGATATGAGGCATATCATTAAAGCCGTTAATTTCATATTAATTCTCTATTTAAAGATTTAGAATACCACAATGCCAACATCAACATTGATAAACCCATCGTGGGACTCGATATCCCTGGAAACCTTTCTCCATAGTATATTGAACTAAATATTTATTCTACCAGGATTAAGTGATGATTCTTCCAACTGATCACGAGAATAATATTGACCCCGTCTATATCAGAAGTTTTAAATTGCCTGTATAATCCTCGCCGGGTCGCCCCTACGGCTGACACGTCCATATTGATCCCGTTTACTTCAAGCACCAAAATTAAATATCCCTCTCGCAGAGGTTCCACCAGAAGCGTCTGTAAATGCGTCAGGAAAAAAGATAATATAATAAGTAGCTCCTGGCTCTAGCGTTGTCCCAGGCGTTAGAGTAATCTGATTGGACGGAAATCCGCTTAAAGCAAAGTTAACGGAAGAACCTGTGATCCCGTCTTTTGTTAATCTAATCTTTGTTTGGTCTCCCGTAGAAGCCGTATTAGCCAGATCAATGGTTAACACGCCTCCTGAAAAAGAGACGGATGCAACATGAGGAG
>CAJXGR010000265.1 GCA_913053665.1 uncultured Spirochaetia bacterium | reverse complement strand
GTTCTATAGGAGATTGAAAAACAAAAGTTTAATGGGACACCACCAAATATACTTAATTTCTTTATTTAGGCAACTATTAAATAGCCCTGAAGGATGACTAAAAAAACTTGCTAAATAAGAGATTATTTATTATCTTGTTGGAAATTCATTTAGTGGGAAAGCCATGTCAGGACATTCAAAATGGCATTCGATCAAGCATAAGAAAGCCGCAACCGATGCCAAACGCGGCAAAGTCTTTACCAAGTTGATAAAAGAAATCACAGTGGTGGCCAGGATGGGTGGAGGGGATTTAGAGGCCAACCCAAGACTCCGATTGGCTGTCAATAAGGCTAAAGAAGCCAATATGCCAGGCGATAACATCGAAAGGGCCATCAAGAAAGGAACAGGCGAGTTGGAAGGAGTCCATTATGAGGAAATCCTTTATGAGGGCTATGGGCCTGAAGGGATCGCTTTTATCATGGATGTCCTCACGGATAACCGGAATCGGACAGTTGCCGAGATTCGCAAGATCCTCTCAAAGCACGGTGGGAACCTTGGGGAAAGTGGTAGCGTTGGCTGGATGTTTGAAAAGAAGGGGGTCATTATGATTCCTTCTGCTCAACACACTGAAGACGAAGTGATGGAGGTGGCTTTAGAGGCTGGTGCACTGGATATCGCCGTAGAAGAGGATGTCATTATAGTTTATACAAGCCCTGAAGGATTTGAACAGGTCAAAAACACCCTGTTGGACAAGAATATAACCATTGAAAACTCTGAACTCACTCGCATTCCTCAAAATACAATGAAGATCAATCAAGATAAAGTTGAGAAGCTCATGAACCTCTTTGAGATACTGGATGATCACGATGATGTTCAAAGTGTAGCGACTAATCTTGACTTTGATGAATCTTAGATGCTTATTTTAGGTATTGATCCAGGAATTGCAACGATTGGATACGGAATAATAAGCTTTGAGCAGCAGAAATACAAATATCTTAAGGCGGGAGTCATTGAGACATCCAAAGATATCCCTTTCAGTAAGCGTTTAGATAGTGCCTATCGGGGCATGGTCTCATTGATACAGGAGTTTAATCCAGACACTGTAGCCATTGAAGAGCTGTTCTTTGCTAAGAATACTAAGACTGCTATGATAGTGAGTCAGGCAAGGGGTGTCCTAATACTAAGTTGCGTTCACCAGGATAAACCGACATTTGAGTACACACCCCTCCAGATAAAGCAGGGTGTAACAGGTTATGGCAGAGCCGATAAATCTCAGGTCACTAAAATGGTATGCTTTCTTCTGGACCTCCAAACGCCTCCTAAACCGGATGATGCGGCCGATGCTCTGGCTATAGCTATTTGTCACGCAAATCATATCCAACAAGTAAACAGAGACTCCCGTTTTGGACCAATATAGATAGGGTAATATCAGTGATTGATTTTGTTTATGGCAGACTTCATGAAAAAAATATGGACTCAATCACCATTGAAAGCGGAGGTTTGGGGTATAAGATATTTGTCACGTCCTCTTTATATCCCAAGCTGGCCGATGTGGGTGAAACCATTAGAGTCCACACTCACTTTATCCATAAGGAAGACTCCATGGATCTTTATGGCTTCGAGAGTACCTATGAGAGGGAAGTGTTCCGTCATCTTTTGAGTGTATCAGGGGTTGGGCCAAAGTTAGGGATGAAGATACTCTCTGATCTCCAATATAATGATGTGATTCGCGCTGTTTTAAACAAGGATTCCGTGTACCTATCTAAAGTAAATGGCCTTGGGAAGAAGACTTCAGAGAAAATAATATTAGAGTTAAAGTCCAAGTTCCAGAAACTCTATCCCTATCCTGTGGATGCCGAAAAGGGTGAAGGGGATATGGAGAGTAGAACAGCTATTGAGGCATTACTGGCCTTGGGGTATCGTGAAAAAGAAGCTCTAGAGGCAACCCATGCAGTTATCAGAGGTAAAAAGGCCACGAGTACAGAAGATATAATAAAAGAGTCCCTCAAAATACTGGCTCTATAAGGCAAATGGGTGAGAAAACGTGTAGAGACGCATTGCCATGCGTCTCTACAGTTTTAAAATCAGACTTGTTTTAGTATTAAATCAAAATTAAAAGAGAACTCATGAGCCAAGATGATCGACTGGTTTCCCCAGAAAGCCAAAATCAGGATGAGGTCAGGGACTACGCCTACCGACCCCGACGGATCGATGATTTCATCGGTCAGCAGAGGCTGAAGGACAACTTAAGTATCTATATACAGGCCGCTCAGAAACGAGGTGAGGCCATTGATCATATATTATTCCATGGGCCACCCGGCCTCGGTAAAACGACTCTTGCTCATATCATTGCCCACGAGATGGGTTCGGGGATCAAAACCGTGCAAGCCCCTGCCTTAGAGAAAACGGGAGACATTGCCGCCCACTTGACCGGACTCAACGAACGCGATGTCTTTTTCATTGACGAAATCCATCGATTGAGGGTAGCCATCGAAGAGCTCCTTTATAGCGCTATGGAGGACTTCAAGTTAGACATTGTCATTGGTCAGGGTGCTGGAGCGAAATGTGTGAGCATCCCACTGCCCAGATTCACTCTCATAGGGGCAACGACTAAGGCTGGTCTTCTCACGTCCCCATTCTATGCAAGATTCGGGATTGTTGACCGCCTCGATTTCTATGACCATGAGCTTTTAAAGGTTGTTGTTCTTAGAACAGCCAAACTCATGAAGCTTTCCATTGATGATAAGAGCGCTCTTGAGATTGCTAAACGGTCAAGGGGGACTCCCCGGGTGGTGAATCGCATTATGAGACGGGTTAGAGACTTTGCAGAAGTTGAAGGGGAGGGTAAAATCACCTTAGAGATTGCCCAAAACGCCCTGTCCCGTCTTGATATTGACCAACAGGGATTGGATATGATGGATAGAAGACTCTTACGCCTCATTATTGATCAGTATCAGGGTGGTCCGGTGGGTTTGGACACATTAGCTGTCTCAATGGGAGAAACCGCTGATACTATTGAGGATGTGTATGAACCCTACTTGATTCAGCAGGGTTACTTAATGCGAACGCCCCGTGGACGCACCGTTACACCCAATTGTTATCGTTATTTCGGCTTGGCAACTAAAGATAACTATTTGTTTGAATAAAAATCTATCCTGTTAAACTCCAAATAATGAATATACTCAACCGATTTTGAAATGTCAGTTGTAGGGGCTGGGTGGCCCAGCCCCTACAACTGATTATATTGACCATTCATAATTTGTTTGGTATAAAGTCGTTTTTTTCTTGAGAGAAGCTAAAATCCTTTTTGACTTTTCTTAGGATTTTATTATACTAATATAATCTAAAAGATTAAGAAACTTGGCTAAAGTCCTGTCAGATGGGCTAAAAGCTTCGATAAAACCAGACTATTCAGATAATCATGATGAAACTAACAGACTACGACTTCCAGCTTCCAGAAGAGTTAATTGCCCAATACCCTCGTGAGAAACGGGATGAATCCAGGCTTCTTGTCGTTAATCGACAGAGACAGGACTTTACGGAGACTCGATTCAAGAATATTGGGGATTATCTGGACGAAGGTGATTGCCTGGTTCTCAATAACACACGGGTTTTTCCAGCTCGACTCTATGGTGATTCCCTTTCTACAGGTAAAAAACATGAGATTGTTCTTGTGAACTACGAGGGCAGCAAAGAATGGAAGGTGATGATTAGGGGGAGCAAGCGTTGTAAAGTCAATGACAGGTTTCAGTTTTTGGGGGGCATTGAAGGCGAACTCATCAAAAAACTTCCTGAAGGTCTAAACATTGTTGCATTTAATGAGGAGCTATCCTACCAAAAGCTGATGGAAATCGGTGAGATGGCTTTACCACCCTATATTATAAAATTGAGAGAGCCAATACCAAAGGATAAAGAAACTTATCAAACAGTGTATAGTAAGGATATTAAGGTAGATTCAGTTCCCTATGAAGGCTCGATTGCGGCTCCAACAGCTGGATTACACTTTACCCAATCATTACTGGACTCATTAAAAAAAAAGGAGTTGTTCTCTCATTCGTCACTTTAGACATTTCTACAGGGACTTTTAAACCTGTAACAAGCATGAATATTGAAAGCCATAGATTGGATGCTGAACATTATACACTAAAGGAAAATGAGGCTCACAAGATCAATCGAGCCATGCAAAGTGATAAACGTGTGATCACCGTAGGAACTACAGCCACAAGAGTTCTGGAACATTCTTTCAATAATGGAATGGTTGAACATGGTGGGGGATTTACTGATCTATTCATCTATCCAGCTTATTCCTTTAAGATTGTGAATACCCTGATCACCAATTTTCATATGCCCCGATCGACCCCATACCTTTTGACATCAGCCTTTGGGGGGACAGGGCTCATAAAAGAGGCTTATCGTTATGCTATAACTCATCAGTTTAAGTTCTTTAGTTATGGCGATGCCATGATGATTTTATAGCTGTTGATTTAAGAAATGGAGAGGTTCAAATCCTTTAATAATCAATAAATAGATATATTAAGCCATTATAAAATCAGACCTAGACTATCTTCAGAATCACTTTGAGAGGAGTATGACTAGTATGTTCAAGAAAACTTGTTATGGAACTATTGTAGCAGTGGCCATTGATGAAGAGACATTTCTTTATGACAATGACGACGAGGATTTAGACGACGATGACGATGACGACGACGACTTTGACGATGAGGATTTAGACGACGACTTTGATGATGACCTTGACGACGACTTTGATGACGATTACGACGAAGACGACGATGAGGATGAGGATTTCTAGCCGTCTAGAATACTGTCGAAAGCTTTGACTTTAATATTTGCCTTTTGTGAGCTAGTATGAA
>CAJXGR010000264.1 GCA_913053665.1 uncultured Spirochaetia bacterium | reverse complement strand
AATTTGTCAGCTCCCGCACGGCTGGTACTGAGCTCAGTTTTATTAATGATCATTATAAATGATGAAAATAAAACCTTACTTAAAGCTGAAGGGTTATTGACTAGAGATCCTAGAATGGTAGAGCGTAAAAAATTCGGTCAGAAAAAAGCTCGTAAAAAATTCCAATTCTCTAAACGTTAATATCACGGATGAACCCAGAAAATGTATAATATTAATCGGTGTTTGTCGGTGGGCAATCATTATTAGACAATGACTAAACCAAAGCCATAAGCAACCTTTAAAAAATAGGCACACCAATAGATTTTTCCTTCCTAGTCCCTTCATTCTTATTATATTGATCCCTATGAGTCCAATTTGTCGACTTCCCAGCAAACTAAAAGCCATTCATGTGAGGATCTATGAAAAGCTCAGAGCTTCGTAAGCTGTTTCTCAACTACTTCAAGAAAAATGGCCATGCAATAGTCGACAGTAGCCCATTAATCCCCATGGGAGACCCCTCACTTTTATTTACAACAGCTGGTATGGTCCAGTTTAAACCCATGTTTGCCGGGGAAGTTGAAACGGACTACAAGAGAGCCACTTCCTGCCAAAAATGTTTTCGTACCACGGATTTAGAGAATGTGGGTCAAACTCCTCGCCATCATACTTTCTTTGAAATGCTGGGTAATTTCTCATTTGGAGATTACTTTAAAAAAGAAGCGATCGAGTTTGCCTGGGAGTTCTCAACTGGGGTTATCAAGTTAGATCCAGAGCGAATCTACGTATCCGTTTATCAAGAGGATGATGAGGCCTATGACCTTTGGACTAAGCACATGGCTTTCCCTAAAGAGCGGATGGTACGATTAGGTAAAGAAGATAACTTCTGGGGACCTGCAGGAGAGGCTGGAGCCTGCGGGCCTTGTTCTGAGCTATACTATGATCTTGGCGAAGACCTGGTCCGTCCAGGTGATAGCCCTCTAGTGGGAGGAGATAACAATCGCTACATCGAATACTGGAACCTTGTGTTTAATCAATACAATCAGCAGCTCGGCGGCGAACTCCTTCCATTGCCTAAAACAGGGATTGATACCGGCTTGGGCCTTGAACGACTGACGATGATCAGCCAGGGAGTCCAGTCTGTCTATGAGACTGACATGTTCAAAGCAACTATCGACCAGATCCTTAGTCTCTCAGGGATTTCATACGATGAAAACTCTGCAACCCCCATCCATGTTATATCCGATCACTTAAGAGGTGTTTGTTTTTTATTGGCTGAAAACATCTTACCCTCCAATGAAGGGAGAGGCTATGTCATACGTAGGATCCTACGGCGTGCTATCCGTTTTAGCCGTTTCATAGGGCTTAACAAGCCTTTTATATCCAAGTTAGTACCAACTATAGTGGATGTTATGGGTTCTACGTATCCTGAGCTGGTTAAACAAAGTGAGAAAATGCAAAAAATCATTGCCTCCGAAGAAGAGACCTTTTTTACTACTCTGGCAGAGGGAAGCATTTATTTAGAGAATCTTGTATCAGGTTATATGGATCAGGGGAAAAAGGTTATATCTGGCAAAGAGGCCTTTAAACTTTACGACTCGATGGGCTTCCCGATAGATCTAACCAGTGAGATAGCCTCTGAAAAAGGCCTGTCTGTGGACATAAAAGCTTTTGATCAACTGATGGATCAGCAAAAGAAGCGTGGACGGGCAACGGTCAAAAACGATGGAGACGATCTTCCATTCCTTGATAAGCAAACAGATAAAACTGTTTATTGTGGAGAAGAGCAAAATGAGTGTGAGTCTAAGATAGTAAGTCTTTTAAAAAAGGATAGTGGGAAGATCCACGAGATAGATCATTGTTCTGAGGGAGACGAAGTCATTGTTATTACCGAAAAAACACCCTTTTACGGCAATTCCGGCGGGCAGGTTGGGGATCAGGGGATTCTTAAAAAACAAAAAGCCCAAATGCAGGTCACGAATACTCAAATAGTTAAAGGTATCATTCTCCATTATGCCACAGTCCAAAAGGGTACCTTTAAAAACAATGATAAAATAACCTTGGCCGTAGACGAAACCATGAGGATGAGTACTGCCAGAAACCACTCGGCCACCCATTTGCTCCAATTTGTTCTCCAGAACATTTTGGGAGATCACGTGCGTCAGCTGGGTTCACTCGTGAGTGATGAGAAACTGAGATTTGACTTTTCACATTTCCACGCCATGACTAACGATGAAATCATAACGGTTGAAAAAGCTGTGAACGATCTGATACGGCAAAATACCAGAACCCGGATTGAAGTGATGGATAAGAATGAGGCTCTCAAGCAGGGAGCCATGGCTTTTTTTGGGGATAAATACGATCAATCGGTAAGAACCGTCCAAATTGGTGAATCCTTTGAATTGTGTGGTGGAAGCCATATAAGACGAAGTGGTGACATAGGTTGCTTCAAGATCATTTCTGAGTCCTCCATTGCCAGCGGAACCCGTCGGATAGAAGCTGTCACGGGAGAAAAGGCCATAGAGCTTTATAGTGATCTATTCAATCTGTCTAAACAGTTGGAACATTCGTTCAATGCCCCCTTCTCCAGTATAGAAGAGCGTGTGACTTCACTTATTGACAAGAATAAGCAATTGGAAAAGGAAATTAAACAACTTAAAACTCAATCCGTTGTCTCCAACATAGGAGACATGATTAAGGAAGGCCTAAGCCGCTTTGGAGATGCCCATTACGTTGGCCTAGCCTTAAAAGACAAGGATATTAACGAACTTCGTAATATCAATGATAAGATCAAAAGCAAGTATCAGAAACTGGTTACTGTTCTTCTCTCTGAGAAAGAGGATAAGATATTCTACATATCCAGTGTATCCAAAGATTTAGCCCAAAACACCGTTCAGGCAAATGGTATAATAAAACAGCTTTCTGACTGGCTGGGTGGGAAAGGTGGAGGGAAAGAGCAGATGGCACAAGGTACTAGCCCCGCCACCCATAAAAATATCCCTGAAATCCTTGATCAACTGAAGACTTATATCCAATCCTTTTTTTAAATCAAGCTGACCCATTTAATCTGACTCCATTCAATGCAAATACGATGATGACTCTCTAAAAAATAACCTTTTGAAATAGTCCTGGTCTCCGATATTAACTTTAAAGCGATTCAAACGGACGTCTCACGTTCTCACTTTGATCTCATCAAAGGGTAGATTACAATGAAATTATATTTAAACACTCTTGCAATACTGTCTGTAATAGTTATTTTATTAGCTGGTGTGAAGTTATTTGCCTATGATATTCCTCTATCTGGCAATACTGGTCCAGGTCATCTTAAGAAGAAGTCAAAATACTTTTCTAAAAGAAAAGTTTTGAGAAAACGGCGTTTCCATAAGCGTCGTGTTAAAAAACATCGACTTAGAAGGAAATATAGAAAAAGACGGGTTAAAAGAAAGCATTCCGTTAGGTATAAACACAGAAAGAGGCATTCAAGAACTTATCAAAGCAGAAAAAGGCGACAGAAAAGATATACTCGCAGAAAACGTAATATTAAAAGGTATCGGCTCAGCAAAAGATTGAGCAAAAAGCGAAGAATAAAACGGCGAAGAAGGTGGCGCCTAAAAAGAAAAAGATATTTAGCTCGCCGATCTTCATTAAGAAGACAGAAAATAAATAAAAGACGTGACATGGTCAAAGTAAAATATAGGGCTAAAATCCATAAAGTACGTATACCAAAGGCACTTAGACAAAAGTTAGCGAGAACGAACCTTCAGGATTATAGTGAACGGCTAAGCACTCTTGAATTTGACAGGTATATAGATGATGATAGGAAACAGGTCTCATCAAACAAGAAAGCAACAAAACAGATTGTTCAAATCCAGCGGAAAGCCAACCTGAACTTCCTCCAGCGAATCTTTGGAAAAGTATCCTTTGACGATTCATCCTATGATCAGGACCTGATTACTCTTAATGAACAAGATAAGCCATATAATTGAGAAACCTTATGACTTAAGGAATTTCACAGAGATATTCTTTAACTCTATCTTGGAGAGTATTTTAAGCTCACCTTTTAAAAACCTTTTATCCATATCCTGTATGGGTCTAAACTTGTCATCCCCCTTATAATTTACGTAATCCAGGAAAGTGATCCCGTTGATAATACGAGGATTATAGGCCACGCGAAATCGGGTGCCTCCCCCTTCAGTGTGGAAATTATAGGCCATATAATCCATTTTATTTGTTGTTTTGTTGATCCAATACATAAATTGATCTTGATAATCTGTTCCACCGTCTTTTTTCTTGAACGTGACAAATATCTTGTGATACGTTTTTCCTTTTATTGTTGCTTCTCCCTTGTATTCTTTGAGCACAGCAGGATCATTAAGATTGTAAGGCATTAAGGCAAAGTAGACAACAGAATTGACTGAATCAGCATATTTCTTGCTCTCTTCATCGCTTAAATTAAAAGCAAGACCATCCACATGGCGGATGAGGCTTTTTTTATTGGATAAGGTATCACTGATCGTTCCGACTGAATCAGTGAATGAGCGGGTATAGGTAAAATCTTTACCCTTTCGTATGGCTTCATAGGATTTATCTCTAAAATCAAAGTTTATTTTAACATCCATATAATTCTTACCCCCGTGGGCAGTAATGGCTTTCTCCACAATGGCTTGAGCTTTAGGATTTGATGGCTGTTTTTTATTCCCTTGAGAGCAAGTAACTAAAAAACCTGTTATAAAAACTGATAGGACTATTTTTAACTTCATTTTATAGGACACCTTCAACATTATAGGATTTGATGATACTTTGAACACCATCGAATTGAAGTTACCGGGAAAAAGCAAGAAAAAGTTCTTAGGGGGCGTTAAAAATCAAGTTCCCGATAGGATGATAAACTTTGATTCATTATGT
>CAJXGR010000263.1 GCA_913053665.1 uncultured Spirochaetia bacterium | reverse complement strand
TCCTTATTTTCTAATAACTTGTTCAGGTTTTTTAAACCGTCTGTTTATTGTTTAGTGGAAAGTTAATTGGGAGATTACGTACCATGGGAAAAAAGATTAAAGTATTAGTAGTAGATGATTCAGCACTTGTTAGAAAGATCTTTTCCGATATTATCACGGAGGCCCCGACACTGGATCTTGTGGGTATTGCGCAAAATGGTGTGATTGCATTAAGGAAGATCGAAGAGTTCAGGCCGGATATTGTGACTCTCGATGTGGAGATGCCCAAATTGGATGGGTTTGGAGTCCTCAAAGAGATGATTGCAAAAGGGCTTCAATCCAGAGTGATCATGGTAAGTGGTGTCACAAAGGAAGGGGCTGAAAGCACACTGAAAGCTCTGGAAATGGGTGCTCTTGATTTCATTGCTAAGCCTTCTGGACGGATGAGTGATTTAAAGATACTTTCTGACCTGCTCCTGGCTAAGATCCACGCTATCGCCCATATTGATATGACTCAGATCACTAGGGCAATCCATAAACCCTATGAGACATCAGAAAATAAGAAGTTGAAATCAGGGGGTTCAGGAGGGGTACCCGAGAGGATAATTGCGATTGGGACTTCTACAGGAGGTCCGCAAGCCTTGAAGGATGTTTTTCATGATGAAGCTCTCCCGGAGGATAGTGCCTATCTGGTTGTTCAGCATATGCCGGCAGAGTTTACGTCGCCTTTTTCTGAAAGATTGAACCAAATCTCCAAGCTGACTGTCAAAGAGGCTGAACAGGATGAGAAGATCGTGAGTGGTTGGGTCTATGTAGCTCCAGGCCATTCTCACTTGGAGATTATTTACCGCCAGAGACAGCCTTATGTTAAACTGTCCCAAACCGGGAAGGTATCAGGGCATCAGCCTTCGATTGACGTTTTGTTTATGTCTGTAGCGAAACATTGTGGGAAAGATGCAGTGGCCGTGATCATGACTGGCATGGGGCGAGACGGGTCAAAAGGGATCAAGGCCATCAAAGAAATGGGTGGCTACACCATTGCTCAGGACAAAGAATCTTCCATTGTATTTGGTATGAATCGAGAGGCTATCAGCCTTGGCGCTATAAAAGACGTGGTGCCATTGAAGGAGATACCCTCTGCTATCCAATCAATACTTTATAGTAAAAGGTAAATATTATGGCCCATGATTATAAAGATATATTCGTTGAAGAGGCTCGTGAGCAAGTTGATCTTTTGAATGACCGCTTGTTGGACATTGAAAAAGACCCAAATAATCTACAGTTTGTTAATGATATATTCAGGGTGGCTCATACTCTTAAGAGTTCCGCGGCTTTTGTTGGTCTTGGCGATTTGAGTGATTTTTGCCATAAGGTGGAAAGCCTTTTTCAAAAGATTCGTGATAAAGAAATTGAACTGAAAACGGAATTGGTGGACTTGTTATTTAACAGTTTAGATAAAATCAGAGAGAGCGTTGAGGCTTTTGCTGAAAAAGATGAGGTGATTGGTGGATTTGAGTCTCTCAGTGTCGCCATTGACCAATATGGAGCCGCTGAGGCCTCTGTTGGGGTAGATATTTCCAGAGCAGTGGATCCGGTAGATAATGAAACAGGTCAGTTGGATACTCTGGATCAGTATCAATGGC
This sequence comes from uncultured Spirochaetia bacterium, assembly GCA_913053665.1. Lineage (GTDB taxonomy): Bacteria > Spirochaetota > UBA6919 > UBA6919 > UBA6919 > CAJXGR01. The sequence continues at coordinate 3,287 of CAJXGR010000263.1, read as the reverse complement.
AGTCTGTTCAAGCCGCTCGATCGCGGGATGAACAGCTATTCAGGGTGAAAGTGATATTTGAGGAAGATATCAAGATGAAGTGGGTAAGAGCAGAGCTGATCTATGTTAACCTGGAGCGGATGGGGACGATCATAGCTTCAGACCCCCTTCCCAATGAGTTTAAGTCAGACCGCTTGGGTGAGTCGCTGGAAGCTATTGTAGCAATAAAAGATCATAATACAGAAACCATAAAACAACAGCTCAACATCGATTTAATAAGAAGCGTGAAGGTTGTGAAATTAAGTGATGAAGACCTCATGGAACTTAAGGGTGATTTCATCGATGTGGAAGAAGACGTGACAAAAACAGCTGATATTGACCTTGAAAAAGATAAACCAAATGATGTTGAAATAGCTAGTGAGCCAAGTACAAAAGAGATTTCAGCAGAAATTGAACTCCCTGATGCTATTGAGAGTAAGATTGAAGAGCCAAAGGAGACCGATGTTGATTCAAAAACAGTTATAAGCAAATCGGATACGGTGCGTGTACCCATACAGAGATTGGACGCGTTATTAAATCTGGTTGGAGAGTTAGCAATTACGAATTCAGGGTTTGATGAACTTTTGGATCGTTTTCATGAACTTCTTGGAAATCAGGACACAGTGTCCGAGTTTGCCATTAAGGTCGATCAACTCTCAAACATTGCCAGGAACTTGCAGGAAGGCATCATGCAATCCCGTATGGTTCCTATTGGCACGGTGTTCAGCCGTTTCACACGTTTAATTCGTGATCTATCCAAGAATCTGGATAAAAAGATTGAGATCAGCTTTAGAGGAGAGGAAACAGAGCTTGATAAAAAGATCATTGATGTGATTGGTGACCCACTCATCCACTTAATCCGTAACTCAATCGATCATGGTATTGAATCGGTGGATGAGAGGAGAAAAGCCGGTAAGAAGGAAGAGGGCAATGTTCTATTAAATGCTTATCAAAGCGGGAATTATATCTTTGTGGAGGTCACAGACGATGGCTATGGTCTGGACAAAAAGAAAATATTAAAGAAAGCGATTGAAAAGGACATCATTAGTGAAGAAGAATCCTCTCAACTCACTGAAGATGAAATATTTAGCTTGATATTTCTCCCCGGCTTCAGCACTAAAGCCCAAGTGACCTCCATATCGGGTAGAGGCGTTGGGATGGATGTTGTGGTGAACACTGTTAAAGCACTCAATGGGTCCGTAAGTGTTAAGAGTCGTTTGGGCGAGGGGAGTACTTTCACACTGTCCTTTCCACTGACTCTTGCTATTGTCCAGGCGATTTTAATACAATGCGGTCTTGAGATTTATGCCATTCCTCTCTCTAATGTGGTGGAAACGATTAAAGTGGATAGATCAGAAGTTCAAACGGTTGATTTCCAGGAGGTCATACGCCTAAGAGAGAAGGTGATCCCACTACTACGACTAAACGAGCTTTTTCAGGTGGACTCACAGAATGGTCATAGACGTCTCTCTATAGTTATTAGTGAGGCAGATAATCAGCAGATTGGTATTGTGGTGGACAAGCTTTTGGGGAAACGTGAGATTGTGATCAAATCATTGGGCCAGGATTTACAGGAGATTGAGGGGATATCGGGTGCCACCATACTTGGGAATGGTCAGATTGCATTAATCCTTGATACACCAGGATTAATAAGACAGAGTAAAGAGGATAATTCAAGTAACTATAAAGGCCGTAAGATTGTAAATCAAAAAAATGGCAAACAACAGAGTGAATTAATGAGTTTAAAAATTAAAAGAGAAAAAAGAAGTCACGAACAGGTTCTAAGGGACTTTAATTTGGATGAAGATTCCTACAAGATTATGAAAGAAATCTTTAAGATTGCCTTGGCAACATCCTCAAATAACGTAAAACGCTTTTTGAATAAAGATATAGTCCTAGCGGTGCCTGATCTTGAAGTCCATCGAATTGAGATGGTTAAAAACGTGCCGAAATTCCTTGGGGATCAAAAGATGTTCTTTGCACAAGCTGGTCTTACAGAGAGTTTGAAAGGTAAATTAGTGATAGCGTTGGACGAGGTGGGGATGGAGATCTTATTTAAAGACCTTGTGGGAGGGGAAAGTATGCAGTCGAGTGTGGGCGAATCCTGCATCATGGAGATATGCAATCTGCTGACTAATACAATCAGCCGAGCCCTTGAGATTCGAGGTTATCCGGGGCCTCCCAGGTTTTCTTATCAATCCTATGATAGTTTTTTTAGTACGATATTCGATGAGCACCTGAAGGCCAAAAATGAGTATATATGGACCATTGATACAGATATCATTGTGGATGATACGGTTGTAAAGGGTAAAGTGTACGTAATCCCATATGATCAGTCCTTTCGGGCCATTGCTTCGGCTGTTCAAGAAAAAAGAGACAACTTTGCGTATATGACCTAATGGATAGGACTGTCTTCACGCCAAATTATGGGTTTCACTACCAAATACTGAATCCAATCTTTTATAAAAATAGCTTATAAAATTGACTCCTTTGCCGATGAGTCTACAAATCATTGATACTTTCCAAGTCAGGACTCATGTTTCCCACACCTCTCAATCGATGAGGCTGGTCCAGAGGATGTTTATGTGAATGAAGATAGCCAAAACAATGAGAGAGCCTACCAACTTGGACCCTTTACTTTAACTCTTGAACATTTGTTTGAAGATATTTCTTTAGTCTTTGAGGCGGGTGACTTTAGCTATGAGTTTTTTAAAGAAGGAGTTAATGAGGTTCCACAATTTATTACTCATCTTAATTTTATCTCCAGAAAACAGGCAAAGTTATTCAAGTATCCTTTCGCGGCCAAGCTGGAAAAACAAATCGCTCTATACTCCAACATTTTACTAAGAGAATTAGTCCAGGATATCAATAAAAATTACTCCCTCATATTGGAAATCGATTATGTTGTTGGGAGCCAAATACTTTTGGCCGTTCTGAAATACATTGAAGATCACAAAGTCCAGCAGCTTCAATTCGCCGATTATCATCTCTATGACTCGCCTCTTAGTGCCGTCACCCACTTAATTCTTTTATCAAAACCTCTTAAGGAAGAGTCTGAGGATAAAGTATCTCTCAAACTTAAGAGTTTCAGTCGTCCAACCCAATTTATGGTGGGGGCTTTCGCATTCAGGTGGAGAAAGTATTTTGAGAAATCCTTGGCAATCGAAAATTGGGCGGTCTTTTTGGAGATGTTTTATAATTTGAATGATAGGGTGATCACGCGACAAAATCATGATCCTAGACTCCCAAAAGGTGAAATCCTCAACATG